>NZ_JBEYRP010000022.1:0-129161 GCF_040704085.1 Streptomyces sp. NPDC047841 | reverse complement strand
GCCCTCGTACTGGACGTACTTGGGTCTGGGGCCGGTGCGGCGAGAGTGCGTGCATGGCGTCGCGCGGCAGACGCGAATTGTCAGACAGGCCCTAGGGGCCCTTTCCGTCCGGAGAGGGCCCCTTTGCCGTACCCCGGGGGCCGTACGGCGGCCCGGGGCGCGCGACCGGGAGCCGGACGCACCGCAGCCCCGCCTCCCACGAGGGGTGGCGGGGCTGCGGTCGCGTGCCTGAGGCTCAGTGCCAGCTGTGCGGGGCCCGGAAGCCGGGCTCGCGCTCCAGGCGGCGCCAGCCTGCCTTCGGGCGGGCGCGGTGGGTCACCGTGGGCTCGGGGCGGGCGGCGGCGCGGGCCAGGAGGATCGCCGTGATGGCGGCGACTTCCTCGGGCTCGGCGTGGCCCTTCTCGACGCGGATGTCAGCAGTGCTCATGGGTGTCGTTCTCCCTGGGAGAGGTGTCCGCCGGATTACTGCGGAGGGTTGCCGTGCTTGCGGGAGGGCAGGTCGGCGTGCTTGGTGTGCAGCATCGCCAGGGACTTGATCAGCACCTCGCGGGTCTCGGCGGGGTCGATGACGTCGTCGACCAGGCCCCGCTCGGCCGCGTAGTAGGGGTGCATCAGCTCGGACTTGTACTCCTTGACCATCCGTGCCCGCATGGCCTCGGGGTCCCGGGCCTCGGCGATCTGCCGGCGGAAGATGACGTTGGCCGCGCCCTCCGCCCCCATCACGGCGATCTCGTTCGTCGGCCACGCGTACGTGAGGTCGGCGCCGATCGACTGGGAGTCCATGACGATGTAGGCACCTCCGTACGCCTTGCGCAGGATGAGCGAAATCCTCGGCACGGTCGCGTTGCAGTAGGCGTACAGCAGCTTCGCGCCGTGGCGGATGATTCCGCCGTGCTCCTGGTCGACACCGGGGAGGAACCCGGGAACGTCCAGGAACGTGACGATCGGGATATTGAAAGCGTCACACATCTGGACAAAGCGCGCAGCTTTTTCGCTCGCCTCGATGTCCAGCACGCCCGCCAGGACCTGCGGCTGGTTCGCGATGATGCCGACCACCTGGCCGTCCAGACGGGCGAGGGCGCAGATGATGTTGCGCGCCCAGCGCTCGTGGACCTCCAGGTACTCGCCGTCGTCGACGATCTCCTCGATGACCTTGGTCATGTCGTAGGGCCGGTTGCCGTCGGCCGGGACGAGGTCCAGCAGCACGTCGCCGCGGCGGTCCGCCGGGTCCGCGGAGTCGACCCGTGGCGGGTTCTCGCGGTTGTTCTGCGGGAGGAGCGACAGGAGGTAGCGCACCTCGGCGATGCACGTCTCCTCGTCGTCGTACGCGAAGTGACAGACGCCGCTCGTCTCGGCGTGGACGTCCGCGCCGCCCAGACCGTTCTGGGTGATCTCCTCGCCCGTGACGGCCTTGACCACGTCGGGGCCCGTGATGAACATCTGGGACGTGTCGCGGACCATGAAGACGAAGTCCGTCAGCGCCGGGGAGTACGCCGCGCCGCCCGCGCACGGGCCGAGCATCACGGAGATCTGCGGGATGACACCGCTCGCCTTGGTGTTGCGCTGGAAGATGCCGCCGTAGCCGGCGAGGGCGGAGACGCCCTCCTGGATGCGGGCACCGGCGCCGTCGTTGAGCGACACCAGCGGGGCGCCGGCCGCGATGGCCATGTCCATGATCTTGTGGATCTTGGTGGCGTGGGCCTCGCCGAGGGCGCCGCCGAAGATCCGGAAGTCGTGGGCGTAGACGAAGACCGTACGGCCCTCCACCGTGCCCCAGCCGGTGATGACACCGTCGGAGTACGGCTTCTTGGCCTCCAGGCCGAAGCCGGTCGCCCGGTGCCGGCGCAGTTGCTCGACCTCCTGGAAGGACCCGGGGTCGAGGAGCAGCTCGATCCGCTCCCGCGCCGTCAGCTTGCCCTTGGCGTGCTGCGCCTCGGTCGCCTTCTCGCTCGGGCCCGCCAGGGCCCGGGCACGGATCTCGTGCAGTTCGGCGACCCGTCCGCGTGCGTCCGTCGGCTCACCGGTCGGCTCACCCGTCGTCTCTTCCAAAACGGTCATGTAGCGACCTTACGAAGGACCCGAAGAAAAGCGAGCCGTCGACTCCGTACAGTCTCCGGCCCGTTTTCCTGGTGCCAGTGAACAGAACCGTGACGGCATGCAGGCATTCCGACTGCTCAGGAGGGCATCCCGTTGTAGGGAGACCACAAAGCCGTCAGCCGAGAGTCAGCTCACATTCGTGGGTGGCACATGCCCTCCCCGGAGTGACACGGAGCCTCAGACGGCGGTCAGCCGAAAGGACCTCGACGCCGTCGCCGGCCCGGGTCACCCCGCGCACCGGACGGTTCCAGACCAGCTCCAGCGGGGCTCCGGTGCGGGGCGGCTCGCTCACACGGAGGGCGGCCGTCCGGCCCCGGCGCACCACGAGCACGCTCGCGCCGGCCGAGACCGTCAGGTCCCCCACCGTACCGGCCCGCCAGAAGTTCCACGCCGTCAGGCCCAGCCCGGGGACGGCGACGGCCTGGTGACCGGCGTCGTTGGCGAGGACGGACAGCCAGTGCCGGTCGGCGGCCCGGGCGGCGGTCTCGGCGCGGGAGGCGCCGGGCAGCAGGACGTAGGCGTAGCGGGCGGCCTCGGGGTCGGTGCCGTGGTCGAGCCAGAGGGTCTGCCACCGCCGGGTGCGCCGCTCGTCCGTGCTGGTGGTGTTGATGTCCGACCAGGCGCCGGTGCGGTCCTCGCGCAGGGTGCGCAGCTCGCCGCCGTACGGCAGGATCCAGCCGCCGTGCTCCTCCAGATGGGCCCAGTTCCGCCCGCGCACGAAGCCCTGGGCGCCGTCCTCGCCCAGGTTGCGGCTGTCCACCACCGTCTCCACCGGGACGCCGTCGGCGCAGGAGATCCCGGCGCCGAGGCAGACCACGGCGTCGTCGAGGAAGAACCAGGACTTGTGGGCCTCAAGGGTGGAGCCGAGGCCCTTGAGGTGCTGGCCGACCGCCGCGTACGTGCCGTCGGTGGTCCCGCCGACCCAGCGGACGTCCGGCTTGGGGGCGCCCCATTCGCCGCCGGCCCGGTCGGACAGCCGCTTCGTGGACACGGTGGTGCCGGGCAGCCGGTACCAGTCGACGGTGGGCCAGTACCAGTCGGTGTACTGGTCGCTGCGGCCCCGGGGCCACCAGGAGAGCATGCCGGACCCGGTGTGCCAGCCGCGCGGGTTCTCGCCGTTGCCGCACTCGTAGTGGGCGATGCGGTCGCTGGCCATCGCGAGGGCGGCGGTGAAGCGGGGGGTGCGGTGGACGGCGCGGTCCATGGCCGGGAAGAGGCGGTGGCCGAGGGGTTCCGGGGCGGCGGGTCCGGGCGAGGCGGCGATGGCGCGCAGCCGCGCGAGGTCGGCGACCGGGAACTGACGGGACGTCAGCATGGGCACCACGGTGTCCCGTTCGATCCAGCCCCTGATCCGGCCGTGCCACCGCTCCCGCTCGGCCGCGCTCGCGCCGTCCGCGAGCAGGGCGACGGCGGCGATCAGGGCCTGCCCGTGGTAGTGGTCGCCGCGCAGCACGTGCTGGTCGTCACCGCGCAGGTAACCGCGGCTGATGGCACGGCCGTTGACGCAGTCCATCACCAGCCCGTCGTGGATCAGGGGCGCGTAGGCGTGCTCGACGCCGTCCAGGATGTTCTGCCGGGCGGGGTCGGTGACCTCCCACTCGGACCCGGCGAGCAGCGCGAACAGCCGGCCCAGGCCGTCGAGCAGGACCTGGCCGTACGTACCGGAGTAGGCGACCCAGGTGTGCTGGACGAAGGAGCCGTCGGCATAGAGGCCGTCGCCCCGCGTCACGTACGGGAAGACGGGCGAGAGGGCGTCACGGGCCAGGGAGATCTTCTCCGGACTCCGGCCCAGGATGCCGCGCACGGCGACCGAGCGGCACAGGTCGACGCGGTTGGCGCCGGTGGAGGTGCCCGAGTAGTCGGTGAGCACGGCGTCCGGGACGAAGTGGTCGACGGCCGCGCAGACCGCCGCCACCCGGGCGGGGCCGGCCTGCTCGTACAGGGCGGCCGTGATGTCCGTCAGCAGCCGGGGGCTGCCGATCTGCCACTCCCACCAGTTGCCGTAGCGGGTGGTGGCCGGGTTGTAGACCGTGGCGGAGAGGTGGTCGAGCCCGCGCAGTACGTCGGCGAGGAGACCCGGATCACCGGTGGAACCGGTGCCGGCCTGGACGTACGCCTGGGCCATGGTCCACAGGCGGTCGTAGCTGGAGGTGATCCCGGAGGGCGGGTCGAAGGGGTGCCCGGGCCAGAGCGAGCCGGGACCGGGAACCATCCCGGCCCGGAACTCCCTCGCCTGCTCCCCGAGTTGGGCGAGCCTGGAGGCGTACGGCTCGGCGGCCGGGTCGTACCCCGCGCCCAGGGCGATGCCGAGCCAGCGGCGGCGCAGCACGTCGTACGGGTCGTCGGCCGCCCGCGCGCCCGGCGCCGGGACGGCGGCGAGGGCGGCGGCCAGCAGCAGCGCGCGTCGGGTCATGCGCATGGGCCGGTCACCGCCCTCTCCCGCCGGCTCCCGGCTCAGCAGCCGCCGCAGTTGTAGTAGAGGACGTCCCAGTGGCTGCCCTCGTCGGCATAGATGTTGCCGGAGCCGGACTGGTACTGCGGGGCGCCGTCGCCGCGCAGGCCGATGTAGCCGAAGTTGTTCTTGATGTACGACGTCACGCAGGTGTTCTTGCCGTAGTCGAGCTTGTAGCCGTTCCAGTGGGAGTAGGTGCCGGAGGCGTGGCCGGTCTCGGTGCCGCCGGTGATGTTGAGGGCGCAGCCGCTGGCCCGCTTGAGGGTCTGGGCGCCCTGGGCGGTGGCGAGGTTGAGCTGCTCGAAGGAGGTACAGGTGGAGTTGTTGCGGTCGGAGCAGTTGCCCGAGGAGGACCAGGTGATGCCGACGTCGCGGAACATCTGGGTGGCGGTCGCGTGGCTGATCTTGGTGACGGCGAAGGCGTCGGTGGCGGTGCCGAGGACGGCGACGCCGGGGGCGACGACGAGGGCGAGCGCGGTGAGCAGCGAGCGGGTCGTGAGCGGCTTCATGGGGACCTTTCCTGCGGTGGGCCGTGCGTCCTGTGGGTCGGCTGTGCAGGTGGTGCAGCCAGATGGTGCCCGAGCGCTCGGCCGGTGCGCCAGAGGGCGGAATCGATTACTCGGAGCATTCGCGGAAACACGCTGCGGATGATGTTGAAAACCGAACCGAATGGGTCTACTGTCTGAGTCGCAGGTTGGTTCAACGTTCAACAAAGAGCTCAAGGAGCACGCCGTGGGAATCTTCAGCCGCAAGGACACCACCCCCGCCCCCGCCGCGCAGGCCACCGCCGGCCCCGACCTGACCGCGCTGACCGGCGACTACACGATCGACCCGTCCCACAGCACGATCGGTTTCGTCGCCCGGCACGCCATGGTCACCAACGTCAAGGGCGGCTTCCAGGACTTCACCGGCACGCTCCACCTCGACGGCGCCGACCCCACCAAGTCCACGGCCACGCTCGACGTCCAGGTGGCCAGCATCGAGACCGGCAACGCCGACCGCGACGGCCACCTGAAGTCGTCCGACTTCTTCAAGATCGACGAGCACCCGGTCATGACGTTCCGCTCCACCAAGGCCGAGTCCCTGGGCGGCGACGACTACCGCATCACCGGCGAGCTGTCCCTGCTCGGCGTCACCAAGCCGCTCACCATCGACCTGGAGTTCAACGGCGCCGCGAAGGACCCGTTCGGCAACGAGCGCGTCGGCTTCGAGGGCAAGGCCGAGATCCTGCGCTCGGAGTGGGGCCTGACCTGGAACGCGGCGCTGGAGACGGGCGGCGTCCTGGTCTCCGACAAGATCAAGCTGGTCTTCGACATCTCGGCGATCAAGAACGCGTGAGCCTCCGGCGGCCGACGGGGGGTGGGCACGGTGTCCGTCGGCAACAGGTGACCGTCGGTCCGGTCGTTCGGTGAGTCCGTCACCGAACGACCGGACCGACGGCCACGTCTCCGCACGCTCACCCCAGCCGACCCGGGACGGCCACCTCAGCACCCCGCACCGCGAACTCGCACCACACGATCTTGCCGGGGTTCCGCTCCCCCACCCCCCACTTGTCCGCGAGGGCCGCGACGAGGAGCAGGCCCCGGCCGTGTTCCGCCTCCGCAGCCGGCTCCGGAGTCCGCACCTCGCCGGGACCACTGTCGTGCCCCTCGACGCGGAGGATGCCGTCCGTGTGCAGGGTCAGCCGCAGGAGGAAACCTCGGCCGGCCGGGACGCCATGGAGAAGGGCGTTGGTCGCCAGCTCGCTCACGCAGAGCAGTACGTCGTCGCTGCGCTCGGCTGCGGCCCAGTCCGTCAGCGCCTGGTGGGCGAACTCCCGCGCGAGCCGTACCGACCTGCGGTCCCTGCGGTAGAAGGTCTGGCGTGTGCGGGGGTGTCGGGGTTGTGCGTTCATGCCGCGAGTGTCACTGTGCGTCACTACACTGGGTCAGTGAGTGAGGTCGTAGTTCTGATTGCTACGAGTCCACTACGAGAGCTTGGCGTGCATACGGGGGAAAGGAACGGCCATGCACGTGGCATCGAGGCCCAAGAAGGTCGGTTCGTGGTACGCGGTCGGCGCGCTGGTGGCGCACTTCCGGAAGAAGGCCCGCCTCACACAGGAACAGCTCGCGGAGTCGGCGAACCTCGCGGTCGACACGGTGAGGTCGATCGAGCAGGGGAGGCTGGCCCTCCAGCCGGACCGCGCCGAGCAGTTCGACGAACTCCTCGACACGGGTGGGGCGTTAACGGTGGTGGTGGCCAAGCTGCCGGTACGGGACCGGATCGTTCAGTTCGCGCAGGGGTTGGTGGATCATGAGCAGGAGGCGGTGAGCGTCCTCTCGTACGAGACTCAGATGGTGCCGGGCTTGCTTCAGACCCGGGAGTATTGTCTGGCCGCCTTCGACTCCCGCTACCCCGCACTCGGGAGCGAAACGGCCGAGCAGTGGGTGAATGCGCGCATGGACCGGCAGTTGATCTGGCAGCGGGACCGGCCGCCGGTGGGTCACTTCGTGCTGGAGGAGAGCGTTCTACGGCGGGAGGTCGGCGGACCGGAGGTCATGCGGGCACAGATCCGCCAGATTTTGGCCTACACCGCGCCGATCCACATGAGCGTGCAGATCATGCCCATGGATCGCATGCCGCACGCCGGGCTCGCGGGGCCCATGACTCTGCTTGAAACCCCCCAGTACGAGCGTCTGGTGTACCTGGAGGTGCAGCGTGCCAGCTTCCTCGTCGACGACCCAGACGAGGTCAGTGACTATCACCTGAAGTATGGAATGCTGCGGTCACAGGCCCTCTCACCCGACGAGAGCGTGCGCCTGCTGAACGGACTGCTAGGAGAGTCATGAACACCGCAGCAGCACTCGCATGGTTCAAGTCGAGCTACAGCAGCAACGAAGGCGGCAACTGCCTCGAGGTAGCCACCACCCCCACCACCATCCACATCCGCGACTCCAAAACCACCCCCGGCCCCACCCTCACCCTCTCCCCCGCCACCTGGACCCGTTTCCTCGACGGCATCGCCCGCTGAGCGGCAGCTCACCGCTCAGAAGCCCCCGCCGAAGTCCCCTCCCCCGCCCCCTCCCCCGCCGTCGAACCCGCCCCCGTCGCCGAAGCCGCCGCTGAAGTCGCCGGGGTCGAAGTCGGTGCCCGAGACGTCGCCGCCCTCGTAGCCGCCGCCCCCGCCGAAGTCGCCGTATCCGGTGCCGTAGTCGGCGGCGTACGACGGGGTCGCCATCGCGCTGCCGAGCAGGGTGCCGACGAGGAGGCCGGGGAGGAGGCCGCCGCCGAAGTAGCCGCCGGCCCAGGGGCCGTAGGCCGGGCCCGCGTCCCAGTAGGGGCGGCGGCCGTAGTCGGTGTCGACCTCGCGGATCACCGGGTCGCGGCCGTCGGCCAGACGGGTGGCGTCGGCCGCGCAGACCGGAACCTCGCGCGGGGCGCCGCCGGGCGGGGTCCAGGTGGCGTCGGTGACGGAGGGGCCGTGCCGGGGGTCGAAGAAGCAGGGCGGGCGGCGCTCCGGGAGCGGGCGGCCCTCGCGGCGGGCGGCCAGCCGGGCGAGGGAGAAGCGGCCGTCCTCCACCGCCTCGGTGACCGACCGGACGTCCTCCGGTCTGCGTGCCGCGGCCATGCGCTGCTTGGCGGTCTCGTAGGCGTCCAGCGCGCGCTCGTAGTCGGCGCGCATCGTGTCGTCGGCGCCCGCTTCCGAGGGGTGGAAGTCCAGGCGGTCGAGTTCCTCGCCGAACGCGGTGATGTCCTCGTCCACGACCACCCGCAGCCGGTCCAGGGCGGCCCGCTGCTCGTCCTCGCGGCGCCGGCGGTTGCGGCGGACCAGCGCGTAGGCGCCGCCGCCCGCCGCCACCAGGACGGCGGCCGTCGTGATCAGTGCGGTGGCGGAGGCGCCGCCGCCGTCGGCCGAGCCGCCCCAGCTCCGGGGGGCGTGGCCGCCCATGTTGGCCAGGGCGCGGTCGGTGAAGTCGGTGAGCTGGGCCTTGGCGTCCTCGCCCTGGACGCTGCGGACCAGGTTCTGCCGGGCCGTGGCCGACATGACGGAGGAGTCGGCGCGGGCGTCGAAGCGGTCGCCGAGGCGGATGCCGTACAGGCCGGTGACGCCGGTCGCGGAGCGCAGGTCGGCGAAGAGGTTACCGGTGGGGTATCCGGCCGGGAGGACGGCGATGAACAGGGGTTTGCCGGCGTCCTTGATCCGGGTGGCGAGGGTGTCGGCGTCCGCGGCGGACAGCTGGTCCCGGGCCGCGGGGTCGACGTAGACGGGGCTCTGGCGCAGTGCCTGGGCGATCGTGGAGACGCTGGTGTCCGCACTCGCCCCGGGCGCGAACAGGGTCGTCAGCGCCAGGGCGAGGGCGGTCAGCAGCAGGGCGGGGAGGCTTCGGGTCCGCGGCACGGCCTTCATATCTTGAAACTACCCGAAGCCTTCCCAAAGTGGTCACTCGTCCGATGGCGGGATCAGACCGCCCGGTACGCCTCCGCCAGTTTCTCCACCGCCTTTCCGTACGCGCCGGTCAGCAGCAGGTGGTCGGCGTCGGCGAAGGGCTTCGCCACGGCGGCCGTGAGGTGGCCGTCCGCCTTCTGCTGGACGAGCAGCCGGGCCTGGGTGACCAGCGCGCGCCCGGTGCGGGCGTCGTGGCGCCGCTCCGCCTTCGCCGCCCGGACGGCGAGGTCGCGCAGGGTGGCCGTACCGCCCTTCGGGACGTCGGTGCCGGTGGTCAGGCCCCAGCCGTACGGGAACTGCGGGTCGTACGCCGTGTCGCCCACGTTGATCGGCAGCTGCGCCTCCGACTTGGGCCAGGTGACCGGGAGCTGTCCGGTGAAGGGGCGCTTGCCGTAGAGGACGTCGGCGACGCCCTCGCCCTCGGTGCCGGGCAGCCAGGACGCGACCAGGGCGTCGATCTCGCCCAGCCGGTCGCCGACGAGCTGCGGGCGGCCGGAGACGATCAGCACCGCGCACTTCATGGCCGCGCACACCTTGTCGACGGCGGCCTGGTCGGCGGCGGACAGCTTCAGGTCGTGGCCGTTGCCGACGTCGCCGACGCCCTCGGCGTACGGGGTCTCGCCGACCACGACCACTCCGACGTCGTAGCCGCCGGTGGGAGCGGAGGCGTCCTTGGAGTAGGTGACGTTCCCGCCCGCCTCGCGCAGGCCCTGGAGGATGGTCGTGCCGGGGACGGTGTTGCCGGAGGCGCCCTGCCAGGTGAGGGTCCAGCCGCCGGTCTGGTTGCCGATGTCGTCGGCGTTGGACCCGGCGACGTACACCTTCTCGCTCTTCTTCAGCGGCAGCAGCCCGCCCGCGTTCTTCAGCAGCACCTGCGACTCGGCGGCGGCCCGGCGGGCGACCTCACGGTGGGCCGGGGAGCCGATGGCGGCGGCCCCGCTGGTGTCGGCGTACGGGTGCTCGAAGAGGCCGAGCCTGAACTTCTCGGTGAGGATGCGGGAGACGGCGTCGTCGATCCGCTGCTCGCTGATCCGGCCCGCCTTCACCTCGTCGGCGAGCGCGGTGCTGAACTCCTTGTAGGTGTACGGCACCATCATCATGTCGACGCCCGCGTTGACCGAGGTGCGGACGTGGGACGCGTAGTCGCCGGGCAGCTGGTCGATGGCGTTCCAGTCGCTGATGACGAAGCCGTCGAAGCCCATGCGGCCCTTGAGCACGCCGTTGATCATGTCGCCGCGGGCGTGCATCTTCACCGCGCCCTTGCCGTCGCCGGCGATGTCGAGGGAGGAGTACGACGGCATGACCGTGCCGACGCCCCGCTCGACGGCCGTGCGGAACGGCGCGAGGTGGATGTCCTCCAGCTCCTGGCGGGTGACCTTGGTGACGCCCTGGTCGATGGTGTACTTCCCGGTGGTCGAGGAGCCGTACGCGGTGCCGCCGTCGCCGACGAAGTGCTTGGCCGTGGCGAGCACCTTGTCGTCGCGCCCGAGGTCCTGGCCGCCGGCGCGGCCCTGGAGGCCCTGGATCACGGTCTCCATGGACTGCACCAGTGCCGGGTCCTCACCGAAGGACTCGTAGGAGCGGCCCCAGCGTTCGTCGCGGCTCACGCACAGGCAGGGCGCGAAGTCCCAGGGGACGCCGGTCGCGCGGACCTCGGCGGCCGTCACCGCGCCGGTCTGCCGGGCCAGCCGGGGATCGCGGGTGGCGCCGATGCCGACGTTGTGCGGCATGACCGTGGCGCCGGAGAGGTTGTTGTGGCCGTGGACCGCGTCGACGCCGTAGACCAGCGGGATCTGGAACCGGGTCGCCTGGGTGCGCAGCTGGAAGGCGTCGATCATCTTCGCCCAGGCCGCGGGCGTGTTGGGGGTGGGCGTCGAGCCGCCGCCGGAGAGCAGGGAGCCGAGGGCGTAGGCGGCGATGTCGTTCGGCTGGGTCATGGCGCCGCGTTCGGCCTGGGTCATCTGGCCGGCCTTCTCCGCCAGGGACATCCGGCTCAGCAGGTCGGCGACCCGCCTCTTCACCGGCAGCTTGGCGTTCAGGTACGGCAGTCCGTGCGCGTCGATCACGACCTGCGGTGTCTCGGCGGGGGCCTTGGCGCCGGTGACCGTGAGCTTCACGGGGACGGTCTCGGCGGGTTCGGCCGCCCGGTCCCGGCGGGTGGGCACGGCGATGGTCCGCGCGGTGCCGGAGGCGGTGCCGGCCGGGAAGGTGAGGGTGCCGGAGACGGGGGTGTAGTCCTGCCCGGCGGTGGCGGTGCCGTCCCCGGTGGTGTAGGTGACGGTCACGGGGTCGGTGAGGGGCTGTTCGCCGGTGGTGGCCACGGTGACCCTGACCTTCGCCGTGCCGCCCTCCTCGACCGGGTACACGGGCGCGTCGGTGCCGACGGTGGCCCGCAGCGCCTGGTCGGCCCTGCCGTACAGCTCGACGTCGTCCATGGCGAAGTCGCCCTTGGCGCCGGCCGGGAGGGTCAGGGCGTAGCCCCACATCTCCTTGAGGCCGAGGACGTGGTCGATGCCGCCGACGGGCTGGTAGTCGGTGCGGTAGGCGAAGTCGGTGAAGGGGAGCTGGATCTGCTTCCAGCCGGTGAAGTCGTCGGTGAAGGAGGTCGTCCACAGTTCGGACGCCTCGCCGTTGGCTCCGCCGTCCTTGATCTCGAAGGGGATCTTCTTGCCGGTGTTCCGCCCCTCCCACCAGAACCGGATGCCCTGGTGGGCGGACCAGTCGTGGGCCGGCGCGGTGGCGGCGAAGTCGTGGGTGAAACCGCCGTAGCCGCTGATGTCGTAGGTGCCGGCGAGGACCTTGCCGCCCTCGGGGGCGTCGGCGCGGTCGGCCAGGCGGAGCGTGGGCGGGTCGTCGGAGTCGCCGCCCCAGGTGAAGATGCCCTCGGCGGGCTGGGAGGCGAAGGGCACCTCGCCCTCGAAGCGGTCGACGGGTACGGGGGCGGGCTCGTCGGCGGCTCGCGCGGTCGCCGCCCAGGGCAGCAGACCGGCGAGGAGTGCGGCGGAGGCGAGCAGGGCGGTTCTTCGCATGGACCTTCCCTCGGCTCTCGTGGTTCACTCAGGGCTTAGCTCACGCCGTGAGTTAACTAGGGGCACACACCCCCGTCAAGACGACCCGTCAGCTCCGCCGATCCGAGAGGAAGGGCGACGCACCATGAGGAGATCCCCCCGCGCAGTCCGGCTGTTGCTCGCCGGGCTGCTCTCCGCAGCCGGTCTCAGTGTGGCCGTACCCCCCGCGCACGCGGCCGGTGAGCAGGTCACCGCCTGGCTCACCACCACCGACGACGCCGCCGGCCGGCACGTCGTGCGCGGCCTCCAGCCGCAGACGCCGTTCGCCTTCCAGTCCGGGACGGGCGGGAGCGGCGAGAACATCACCGTCGACGAGAACACCCGCTACCAGACCTTCACCGGCGGCGGCGCGTCCTTCACGGACACCGCCGCCTGGCTGATGAACAGCAGCGGGGCGCTGTCCCAGGCGACCCGGGACGCGACCATGCGCAAGCTGTTCTCGCCGACGGACGGCATCGGACTGTCGTTCCTGCGCAACCCGATGGGCGCCTCGGACCTCGCCCGCTACGGCTACACCTACGACGACGTGCCGGCCGGGCAGAGCGACCCGTCCCTGGCGAAGTTCTCCCTCGCGCACGACCTGGCCGACGTCGTCCCGCTGACCCGGCAGGCGCTCCAGCTCAACCCGTCCCTGACGGTGATGGCCTCGCCGTGGACGGCGCCGGCCTGGATGAAGGACAGCGGCTCGCTGAACGGCGGCTGGCTGAAGGCCGAGGACTACGGGGCGTACGCCTCCTACTTCGTGAAGTACCTCCAGGCGTACAAGGACCAAGGCATCAACGTCTCGTACGTCACCGCGCAGAACGAGCCCACCTGCTGTTCCGGCTATCCGTCGATGAGCTGGAACGCGAGCGGCCTGGCGTACTTCACCAAGAGCGAGCTGCTGCCCAGGCTCCAGTCGGCGGGCCTGACCACCAAGGTGCTGGCGCACGACTGGAACTGGGACGTCTACGACTCCTACGCGGCCCAGACCGTGGACGACCCGGCCGTGCGCAACCACCCCAACTTCGGCGGCATCGCCTGGCACGGCTACGGCGGTGACATCGCCAAGCAGACCTCCGTGCACAACCAGTACCCGGCGCTGGACGCCTTCGGCACCGAGCACTCCGGTGGCACCTGGATCGCCGACCAGCAGCGCGAGGACATGTCCAACATCATCGACTACACCCGCAACTGGGCGAAGTCGGTGACCAAGTGGTCGCTGGCCGTGGACCAGAACATGGGCCCGCACAACGGCGGCTGCGGCACCTGCACCGGTCTGATCACCGTGCACAACGGCGACGGCGCGAGCGGGACCGTGGACTACACCGTCGAGTACTACGACATGGGCCACCTGACCAAGTTCGTCCGCCCCGGCGCCCAGCGCATAGCCTCCACCGCCTCCACCGCGGTGCCGAACGTCGCGTGGCGCAACCCGGACGGCAGCAAGGCGCTGATCGCGTACAACGACTCCTCGTCGGCCCGCACCGTGACCGTCAACTGGGGCTCCCAGCACGCCAGGTACTCGCTGCCCGGCAACACCTCGGCCACCTTCACCTGGTCCGGCACCCAGTCCGGCGGTGGCGCCAGGACCGGAGCCTTCGTCGGCCTCGCCGGCAAGTGCCTGGACGTGGCGGGCGGTTCGAGCGCCAACGGCACGGCGGTGCAGCTCTACGACTGCAACGGCAGCACGGCCCAGCAGTGGACCGTGCAGGCCGACGGGTCGGTGCAGGCGCTCGGCAAGTGCCTGGACGTGACCTCCGGTTCGACGGCGGACGGCGCCAAGGTGCAGTTGTACGACTGCAACGGAACCGGTGCCCAACGGTGGTCGTACAACGCCGCCACGGGTGATGTGGTGAACACGGCGGCGAACAAGTGCCTCGACGTCACCGACAACTCGTCGGCGAACGGGGCCCGGGCCCAGATCTGGTCGTGCACCGGCGCCGCCAACCAGAAGTGGACCCTGCGGTAAGGCGGACCATGCGACGTACGGGGGCCGTGGCGGCGGGGCTCGCCGGCGGGATGCTGCTGCTCAGCGGCTGTGGCGCGGCCGACCTGCCGCTCGCGGGGGTGCGGGCCGCGCCGGACGGGACGCCGTACGCGGTGTTCCGTCCGTGCGGTGACGACGGCTACCGGGGCCCGGCCCTGGACGGGCGGGCCCGGGGCGCCGGGAAGGGCCCGGTCACCACCGGGTGGGACGTGCGGAAGGACGGCCTGCGCGGCGACGCCGGCTTCCCCCTGTTCGACCCGCCCGCCGCCTGGCACGCCCGCCACCGGGGCACCCGGCACCTCCTGCCCCGGCACCGCTACGTCCTCCGGTTCGGGCACTACGCCGGCGGTGACTCCTACAACGGGGTCGTCGAGTTCACCGGCGAGCAGATCGGCCGGCTGAAACCCGGCCAGGTCTGGGCGGACGACCGGGCGATGAGCCTCGCCGCGTTCGAACGGCTCGCCGCCGGCTCGTGCTGAGCGGCGGCCGCCCGGCGGCTGGGGGACGATGAGGGGGGCCGGTCCCCAGCCGGCCGGCCACCCACCGAGGGAGCGGGATCATGCGCGAGTTCCTGGTCGAGATCACCCCCTCGGTGCCCGACGGCACCCCCGCGCAGCACCGGGCCGCCGAGGCCGTCCGGGCCCGGGAACTGACCGCCACCGAACGACCCCGGCCGCGGCTGACGGCCGGTGACCTGGAGCCCTCATGACGACACCGCAGGACCTGTTCCTCGTCAGCCTGGACGTACCGGGCGAGCACCCCGTCGAGCAGGGCGATCTGTCGCTCGCGCTCGCCGGTGCGGAGCTGATCGACCTGCTCGGCACCCGCGCGCTCACCCTGGACGGCGAGCGCATCGTGCCCGGGCCGGTGCTGACCACGGGTGACCGGCTGCTGGACGAGGCCGGGGCGAAGCTCGTCCGCGAGGAGCCGTACGAGACGGTCGAGGACTGGCTGTGGCGGCGCGGCGAGGGGCTGGCCGTGGCCTACCGGGACGTCCTGGAGGCCGACGGGCAGCTCACCGGGAAGCGCCGGCACTGGTGGCCGGGGCGGGGCGGCACCGAGACCCCGGCCGACACCGCCGCGCGGCGGCACGCGACCGACCGCTGGGACTCCCGCGACCCGGTGCTGACCGGCCTCGCGGGCACGCTGGGCATCGAGCCGGACCGGGCGGCCTCCTCCGGACTCGACGACGAGGCGGTGGTCACCGTCCTGGCGGCGGTCGGCGACGCGGTCACCGAGCTGGAGGCGGTGCGCGAGCGGCGCCGCATCGAGAACATCGCCTTCGACAACATCTGGCGGGCGCCCTGAGCGGTGCGGGACCGGCCGGCCGGCGTCACAGGATGAGCTGGCCGATGCCCAGCAGGTTGCCCTCGCTGTCCCGGAACCACGCGCCCCGCTCCGCCCGCGCGCCCTTGCTCGGGTAGTTGCCCTCGATCTCGGCGATGCCGTCCCGGGTGCGCAGGCCGGGCACGTCGACCTCCTGGAACTCGACGCCCCGGCGGCGCAGCTCGGTGACGGCCGCCTCGATGTCGTCCACCTCGAAGGCCATCTGGGTGAAGGTGCCGGGCGAGGCCCCCGTCGAGCGGAACACGACGAAGTCCGCGCCCGCGCAGCGGTACAGCAGCCCGCCGGGCCGTTCGTCCACCGGGTACAGACCGAGCTTGTCGGCGTAGAAGCGGCGGGCCCGGTCCAGGTCCCGGGCCGGCAGCCGGGTGGCGACGCGGGCCCGGGACAGCACGTCTGGGTCTTCTGAGGTCATGCCTCCACTGTGGCTACTCCGCGGGCTCCACGCCCGCGCGGAGGAGGCCGTACGTGTACGCGTCCTCCAGCGCCTGCCAGGAGGCGGCGATGACGTTCTCGGCCACGCCGACCGTGGCCCACTCGCCTGAGCCGTCCGAGGTGGAGATCAGCACCCGGGTGGTGGACTGGGTGCCGTGCTTGCCCTCCAGGATGCGGACCTTGTAGTCGACCAGGTCCAGCTTGGCGAGCTGCGGGTAGATCTTCTCCAGGGCCACGCGCAGGGCGCGGTCCAGGGCGTTGACGGGGCCGTTGCCCTCGGCGGTGGCGACGATCCGCTCGCTCTTGGCCCACAGCTTGACCGTGGCCTCGTTGGCGTGGGTGCCGTCGGGGCGGTCCTCGACGATGGCCCGCCAGGACTCGACCTCGAAGTACTTCAGCGGCCTGCCCTCGGCCTCGGCGCGCAGCAGCAGCTCGAAGGAGGCGTCCGCCGCCTCGTAGCTGTAGCCCTGGAGCTCGCGCTCCTTCACTCGTTCGACCACCCGGCCGACCAGCTCCCGGTCGCCGCTCAGGTCGATGCCCAGCTCCTTGCCCTTCAGCTCGACCGAGGCGCGGCCGGCCATGTCGGAGACGAGCATGCGCATGGTGTTGCCGACCAGCTCGGGGGCGATGTGCTGGTACAGGTCGGGGTCGACCTTGATGGCGGAGGCGTGCAGGCCGGCCTTGTGCGCGAAGGCGGAGACGCCGACGTAGGGCTGGTGGGTGGACGGCGTCAGGTTGACGACCTCGGCGATGGCGTGGGAGGTGCGGGTCATCTCGCGCAGCCGGCCCTCGGGCAGCACCTTCTTGCCGTACTTCAGTTCCAGGGCGGCGACCACCGGGAACAGGTTGGCGTTGCCGACGCGTTCGCCGTAGCCGTTGGCGGTGCACTGCACGTGGGTGGCGCCCGCGTCGACGGCGGCCAGGGTGTTGGCGACCGCGCAGCCGGTGTCGTCCTGGGCGTGGATGCCGAGCCGGGCGCCGGTGTCGGCGAGGACGGTGGAGACGACCGCGTGGACCTGGGCGGGGAGCATGCCGCCGTTGGTGTCGCAGAGGACGACGACGTCGGCGCCGGCTTCCGAGGCGGTGCGGACGACCGCCTTGGCGTACTCGGGGTTGGCGCGGTAGCCGTCGAAGAAGTGCTCGCAGTCGACGAAGACGCGGCGGCCCTGCTCGCGCAGGTACGACACGGTGTCGCGGACCATCTCCAGGTTCTCGTCCAGGGTGGTGCGCAGCGCCAGCTCCACGTGCCGGTCGTGCGACTTGGCGACCAGGGTGATCACCGGGGCGCCGGAGCTGAGCAGTGCCTTGACCTGCGGGTCCTCGGCGGCCGTGCTGCCGGCGCGGCGGGTGGCGCCGAAGGCGACCAGCTGGGCGTGGCGGAAGCCGATCTCCGCCTGCGCGCGGGCGAAGAACTCCGTGTCGCGGGGGTTCGCGCCGGGCCAGCCGCCCTCGATGAAGCCCACGCCGAAATCGTCCAGGTGCCGGGCGATGGCGAGCTTGTCCGCGACGGTGAGGTTGATGCCCTCGCGCTGCGCGCCGTCGCGCAGCGTGGTGTCGAAGACGTGGAACGAGTCGTCGAGCTCGCTGTTTGCCGTCTCGGTCATGTCTCAAGGCTCCTGTGGGAAATCTTCGGTCTTTACCGGAATGACCGGCTCCACCGTTCCTCCATGCTCCCTCGCGCTCCGCCTCCGGCTGCGGGTGGGCCGGAAAACGAAAAAACCCCTCGCGGGTGCGAGAGGTCTGCGCGCGGGTCGAGGACGACGGTGGCCACCCGCACTTGGTCGTACGAGATGGTCACTGCGGACCGGCGCGCCTGCTGCCGATAATCATGGCGAACGAGAGCACGGGGGCAGTCTGGCACACCTGCGCCCCCGGCTCACCGACCGTCTCAGGATGCGGTCGTCACGCTGGACTCCGCGCGGGCCTGCACGCGGGCCAGATCCAGGTCCTTGGTCTCGCGCATGGTGGCGTACACCACGAGGGAGACGGCGGCGCAGCCGGCCACGTACCAGTAGAAGCCGGACTCCATGCCGCCCTTCTTGAACCACAGGGCGACGTACTCGGCGGTGCCGCCGAAGAGGGCGTTGGCGATGGCGTAGGGCAGGGCGACGCCGAGCGCGCGGACGCCGGTCGGGAACAGCTCGGCCTTCACGCAGGCGTTGATCGAGGTGTAGCCGGTGACCACGACCAGCGCGAGCAGGGCGAGGCCGAGGGCGGGCCAGTAGCCGTCCGCGTGCTTGAGCAGCGTCATGACCGGCACCGTCAGGAAGGTGGAGCCGACGGCGAACGTGATCAGCAGCGGGCGGCGGCCGATGCGGTCGGACAGGGCGCCCGCGAGCGGCTGGAGGCACGCGAAGACGATCAGCGCGGTGAAGGAGACGAGCGTGGCGGTCTCCTTGGACAGCCCCGCCGAGTTCGACAGGTACTTGGTCAGGTAGGTGGTGTACGTGTAGTACGCCACCGTGCCGCCCATGGTGAGGGCGATCACCAGGAACGCCTCCCGCCGGTGCCGCCACAGCGCGCGCAGGGTGCCGCGCTCCTCGGTGTGCGAGGCGTCCTCCTCGTACACCTCCGTCTCCAGCATGGTGCGGCGCAGGTAGAAGACGACGGCCGCGCCGAGCGCGCCGACGACGAACGGGATGCGCCAGCCGTAGCTGTGCAGGGCGTCGTCGGACAGGGTGCGCTGGAGGACGATCTGGAGGCCGAGACCGGCGATCTGGCCGGCGGTCATGGACACGTACTGGAAGCTGGACGCGAAGCCGCGCCGCCCCGGGTCCGACGCCTCGGTCAGATAGGTGGCGCTGGCCGCGTACTCGCCGCCCACCGACAGGCCCTGGAGCAGACGGGCGACGAGCAGCACGAGGGCCCCGCCGTAGCCGGCGACGCCGTAGGTGGGGGCGACGGCGATGAGGACCGCCGAGGCCGACATGAGCGTGACGGTCAGGGTCAGTGCCGCCTTGCGGCCCTTGCGGTCACCGACCCTGCCCAGCAGCCAGCCGCCGACGGGGCGCATGAAGAAGCCGACGGCGAAGATGCCGGCGGTGTTCATCAGCTGGGCGGTGGGGTTGCCGCTGGGGAAGAAGGCACCGGCGAAGTACGTGGCGAAGCTCGCGTACACGAACCAGTCGAACCACTCGACCATGTTGCCCGCCGAGCCGACCCAGATCCTCTTCCAGTGTTGTCGTCCCATGGGCCGTTACTTGCCCGTCTGCGGAGGAAAGGATTCCGATGCGCCGCCGGACGTGCGTCCCTAGGGGGCCACGGCGAGCCCGTCCTCGATGAACTCCCGGACGTGGGCGAGGACTTGCTCCCTGTCCGTGCCCCGCAGCCCGATCGCCACATGGATGGAGAACCCGTCGAGCAGCGCGCGCAGCCTCGTCGCGAAGCGGTCCGCGTCCACCGGGCGGAACTCCCCCCGTGAGATCCCCTCGGCGATCAGGGCGACCAGGTCGCGGTGCCACGCGCCCTCGATCGCCGCCTGCCGGGCCCGCGCGTCCTCGTCGGCGTTCTGCGAGCGGTTCCAGACCTCCAGCCACAGGGTCCAGTGCGGATCGCGGTGCCCGTCGGGGACGTACAGGTCGACGTACCCGGACAGCCGCTCCCGCGCGCTCCCGGTACGGGCCAGCAGCCGCCCCCGTTCCGCGCCCAGCCGGCCCTCGCTCCACTCCAGCGTCTGCAGCAGCAGCTCGTCCTTGGAGCGGAAGTAGTACAGCAGGTGGCCGCTGCTCATGCCGACCTCGCGGCCCAGCCCCGCCATGGTGAGCTTCTCCAGACCGCGCTCGGCGATCATGTCCATGGCGGCGGCGAGGACCGCCTCGCGCGGCGGCGCGTTCCTGCGCGCCCGGCCCGCACCGGTCATCTGCCGCTCCCGTGTGTGTCAGACCCTCGGCTGCTGTTGCGTGATGCAGTGGATGCCGCCCCCGCCAGCGAAGATCGTACGCGCGTCCACCAGCGTCACCGTCCGCTCCGGGAACAGGCGCCGGAAGATCCCGGCGGCGATCTCGTCGCGCGGGTCGTCGAAGCCGCACAGCACCACACCGCCGTTGCAGAGGTAGTGGTTGATGTACGAGTAGTCCGCCCAGTGGCCGTCGGCCTCCAGGGCGGTGGGCGCGGGCACCTCCACGACCTCCAGGCGGCGGCCCCGGGCGTCGGTCGCCGACCTCAGCAGGCCGATGACCTCCTGGGTGACCTCGTGGTCGGGGTGGGCCGGGTCCGGCTGGTGGTGGGCGACCACGACGCCCGGCCGGGCGAACGCGGCGACGATGTCGACGTGGCCGAGGGTGCCGAAGCCGTGGGGAGGGTAGTCGCCGGTCAGGCCGCGCGGCAGCCATATCGCCTTGCTGGTGCCGAGGTGGGCGTGGATCTCCGCCTCGACCTCCGCCCGGGTCCAGTGCGGGTTGCGCTCGGGGCCGAGCTGCACGGTCTCGGTGAGCAGCACGGTGCCCTCGCCGTCGACGTGGATCGCGCCGCCCTCGTTGACCAGCTTCGAGGCGTACGTCGTGGCGCCCGCGAGGCCGGAGACGTACGCGCCGATCCGGGAGTCGTGCTCCCAGCGGGCCCATGCCTGGGCGCCCCAGCCGTTGAACGTCCAGTCCACGGCGGCCAGCCGGCCCCGGCCGTCGGTGAGGAAGGTGGGGCCGATGTCCCGCATCCAGGCGTCGTCCAGCTCGCGCTCGACCGTGTCGACGCCGGGGCCGAGCAGCTCCCTGGCCTTCTGCGACTGGCCGGGGCCGCACACGACCGTCACCGGTTCGAAGCGGCGGACGGCGCGGGCCACGGACGCCCAGGCCGTCCGGGCGGCGCCCAGGTCGTCCGCGTCGTCGAAGGTGGGGTTGGGGCTCGGCCAGGCCATCCAGGTGCGCTCGTGGGGGGACCACTCGGCGGGCATGCGGAAGCCGTCGGCGGCGGGGGTGCTCATGGCGCGGGTCCTTAGAGGAAGTAGAGGCGGTTGAGGGAGACGGAGTCGGCCGGTTCCGAGCGGATCGGGTCGCCGTCGAGGGTGACCAGCCCGGTGCGCCGGTCGACGTCCACCGCTCCGGTACGGGAGTTCAGCCGCAGGTCGGCGGGTCCGATGCCGCGGGTGCCGCGCACGGCGACCCTTCTGCGCCGGGTCGGCATCAGGTCGTTGCCCTGGTCGACGGCGGCGCGGGCGACGAACGCCACGGAGAGATCGGCGGCCGTGGCGCCGTACGCCCCGAACTGCGGGCCCAGGACGAGGGGTTCGCAGGTGTCGGTGGCCGCGTTGGGGTCGCCGACCACGCCATACGCCGGGAAGCCGGCCTTGAGGACGAGCTGCGGTTTGGCCCCGAAGTACTCCGGGCGCCACAGCACGATGTCGGCGAGCTTGCCCACCTCGATCGAGCCGACCTCGTGCGACAGCCCGTGCGCGATGGCCGGGTTGATGGTCAGCTTGGCCATGTAGCGCAGGACGCGCGCGTTGTCGTCGTTCTCGCCGTCGCCCGCCTGCCCGTCATGGGGAAGCAGGGGCCCCAGCTCGGCCTTCATCTTGCCGGCCATGGCGAAGGTGCGGCGGACCGTCTCACCGGCCCGGCCCATGCCCTGGGCGTCGGAGGAGGTGATGCCGATCGCGCCCAGGTCGTGCAGCACGTCCTCGGCGCCCATGGTGCCGGCCCGGATCCGGTCGCGGGCCATGGCGGCGTCGCCGGGCAGGTCGGGCTTCAGGTCGTGGACGGAGACGATCATGCCGTAGTGCTCGGCGACCGCGTCCCGGCCGAAGGGCAGGGTGGGGTTGGTGGAGGAGCCGATGACGTTCGGGACGCCGGCCATCTTCAGCACGTTGGGCACGTGTCCGCCGCCGCAGCCCTCGATGTGGAAGGCGTGGATCGTGCGGCCCTCCAGCACCCGCAGGGTGTCCTCGACCGACAGGCACTCGTTCAGCCCGTCGCTGTGCAGGGCGACCTGGACGTCGTGCTCCTCGGCGACCCGGAGCGCGGTGTCCAGCGCGCGGGTGTGGGCGCCCATGTCCTCGTGCACCTTGAAGCCGGAGGCACCGCCCTCGGCCAGGGCCTCCACGAGCGGCGCCGCGTGGGAGGACGAACCCCGGCCCAGGAAGCCGATGTTGACCGGCCAGGCGTCGAAGGCGTTGAAGGCGTGCCGCAGCGCCCAGGGCGAGTTCACGCCGACACCCCACACCGGGCCGAACTCCTGCCCGATGATCGTGGTGACGCCGGAGGCGAGGGACGCCTCCATGATGCGCGGCGACAGCAGGTGCACATGGGTGTCGACGGCCCCGGCGGTGGCGATCAGCCCCTCGCCGGAGACGATCGAGGTGCCGGTGCCGACGACGACGTCCACGCCGTCCAGGGTGTCCGGGTTGCCGGCCCGCCCGATGGCGCAGACGCGGCCCTCGCGGATGCCGATGGACACCTTCCTGATCCCCAGCACCGCGTCGATCACGACGACGTTGCTGATCACGACGTCGCAGGTGTCCCGGACGGCGGCGGCCTTCAGGTGCAGTCCGTCGCGGGCGGTCTTGCCGAAGCCGGCCAGGAACTCGTCGCCGTACTTCTGCGAGTCGGACTCGACGCGGACGGTGAGCCCGGAGTCGCCGAGGCGGATGCGGTCGCCGGCGCGGGGGCCGTGGGTGGCGGCGTAGGCGTGCGGGTCGATGTGGACCGACCGGCTCACCTCGCGTCCCTTCGAGCGGCTCATCGCTCCTCGTCTCCTTCCGGTGCGGCTCCCAGGTATCCGCAGGCGGCGGCCCTGCGGAGGGCTTCCTCCTTCGCGCCCGGCGCGTCCAGCGGCCCGTCGACCAGTCCGGCGAAGCCGATCGCGACGCGCTCGCCGCCGATCGGCACGAGCCCGACCTCCTCGCTCTCCCCCGGCCCGAAGCGGACCGAGGACCCGGCGGGCACGGCGAGCCGCATGCCGTAGGCCCGCTCGCGGTCGAAGTCGAGGCGCGGGTTGGCCTCGAAGAAGTGGAAGTGGGAGGTGACGGAGACCGGCACGCTCGCGGTGTTGGTGACGCGCAGCCGGACGACGGGCCCGGGGCCGGCGTGGTCGGGGCCGGGGAGCAGGGCGCCCGGGGCGTCGGCGCCCAGGCCCCCGCCGATGGGGTCGGAGACGACCGCGAGCCGGGAGCCGTCGTCGAAGACGGCCTCGACCATCACCTCGGCGACGACGTCGGCGACGCCGGGCAGGACGTCCTCGGGGCCGAGCACGGAGCGGGCCGCCTCGACGGCCTCCGCGAGCCGCTTGCCGTCGCGGGCGGCCTCGCAGACGGTGTCCGCGATCAGCGCGGTGGCCTCGGGCACGTTCAGCCTCAGGCCGCGCGCCCGGCGGGCCCGGGCCAGCTCGGCGGCCCCGAAGAGCAGCAGCCGGTCACGTTCCGTGGGGGTCAGTCTCACGACCCGGCACCTCCTTGGCTTCCCCAGGTTTGAGCATCACTCTAAACAGAGAAGCAAGGAAAGAGAAGCACCGTCCGACCGTACTGATCCCTTCAATTTGAGCAACGCTCTAACTCGGGTGTGCGGCGGGGCACCCAACGACAAGCGCCCCGAGGGGGTGCGGGAGACCACGTGACCGGCCGAACCGGCCCCGCGGACGCCCGGCACCCCGCCGGGGCGCTTCAGGCCGCGTTCTTAACCGACCCGGTGCATCCAGCCGTGTTTGTCCTCGGTCAGGCCCCGCTGGATGCCGAGCAGCGCCTCGCGCAGACGCCCGGTGACCGGCCCGGGGGTGCCGTCGCCGTGGGACCACTGGTCGGTCCTGGTCTTGACGTGGCCGATCGGCGTGACCACGGCGGCGGTACCGCACGCGAACACCTCGGTCAGCGCGCCGGACGCGGCGTCCTCACGCCACTGCTGGAGGGTGATCACGCCCTCCTCGGCGGTGTAGCCGAGGTCACGGGCGACCTGGAGGAGGGAGTCACGGGTGATGCCCTCCAGGATGGAGCCGGTGAGCGACGGGGTGACGATCCGGTCGCCGTAGACGAACGCGACGTTCATGCTGCCGCTCTCCTCGACCTTGGTGCGGGTGACCGCGTCGAGGTACACGACCTGGTCGCAGCCGTGCGCGGCGGCCTCGGCCTGCGGCAGCAGGGACGCGGCGTAGTTGCCGCCGGTCTTGGCGTCGCCGGTGCCGCCCGGCACGGCGCGGACGTGGTCCTCGGAGACCCAGATGGTGACCGGCTTCACCCCGCCGGCGAAGTACGCGCCGGACGGGGAGGCGATCAGCATGAACAGGTACTCGTTCGCCGGGTGCACGCCGAGCGCGGCCTCCGTGGCGAACATGAACGGCCGCAGGTACAGGGAGGCCTCGCCGCCGTGCGGCGGGACCCAGTCGGCGTCCTGGGTGAGCAGCGCGTCCAGCGCGGCGATGAACAGCTCCTCGGGCAGCTCGGCCATGGCCATGCGGCGGGCGGAGTTGCGGAAGCGGCGGGCGTTGGCCTCGGGACGGAACAGCGCGACCGAGCCGTCGGGCTGGCGGTAGGCCTTCAGGCCCTCGAAGATCTCCTGGCCGTAGTGCAGGACGTGCGTGGAGGGGTCCAGGGAGATCGGCCCGTACGGAACGAGCTGCCCGTCGTGCCAGCCACGGCCCTCGGTCCACTTGATCGTCACCATGTGGTCGGTGAAGTGGCGGCCGAACCCCGGGCTGGCCAGGATGGCCTCGCGTTCCGCGGCGGCGAGCGGGCTGGCGGAGGGCTTGAGCTCGATCGTGGGCGTCGTCATGAGTGATTGTCCTTCACCGGTTGTAGTGACGGGCCGCGCTCACGCCTGTGCTCCCGGTCGTCGGTGCTAGGACGTCCGAGCATTCCCTCATACCGCGGCTCCGCGTTCGATTATCGCGCGGGCGGCGGTAGTGGACGGAATCGGGGTGAAGCGGTCCAAGGGTTGATGGTGGCACCCGGCGAGGCACAGGAAAAGCCGCCGGGTGCGGTTGCGACCCGGCGGCTCGGTATAGCGCGGCGGGTCAGCCGGCTACGCGTACGGCGAGCGCGTCGCCGATCCCGGAGGTGCTCCGGGCGGGCTGCCCGGCGCGCTCGGTGAGGTCGGCGGTGACCGCCGCGTCGATCCGGTCGGCCTCGGTGTCGTAGCCGAGGTGACGCAGCAGCAGGGCGACGGACAGGACGGTGGCGGTGGGGTCGGCCTTGCCCTGGCCGGCGATGTCCGGGGCCGAGCCGTGGACCGGCTCGAACATGGACGGGAACTCGCGGGTGGGGTTGATGTTGCCGGAGGCGGCCACGCCGATGCCGCCGGAGACGGCCGCGGCGAGGTCGGTGATGATGTCGCCGAAGAGGTTGTCGGTGACGATGACGTCGAACCGGCCCGGGTCGGTGACCAGGTAGATGGTCGCGGCGTCGACGTGGATGTAGTCCGTGGTGACCTCGGGGTACTCCTCGGCCACCTTGTTGAAGACGTTCGTCCACAGGTGCCCGGCGAAGGTCAGCACGTTGTTCTTGTGGACCAGCGTGAGCTTCTTGCGCGGGCGGGCCTGGGCGCGCGCGAAGGCGTCGCGGACGACGCGCTCGACACCGTAGGCCGTGTTGACGGACACCTCGGTGGCGACCTCGTGCGCGGTGCCCTTGCGGATGGTGCCGCCGTTGCCCGTGTACGGGCCCTCGGTGCCCTCGCGGACGACGACGAAGTCGATCTCCGGCTGGCCGGCGAGCGGGGTGGCGACACCCGGGAGCAGCTTCGACGGACGCAGGTTGACGTGGTGGTCGAAGGCGAAGCGGAGCTTGAGCAGGAAGCCGCGCTCCAGGACGCCGGACGGCACCGACGGGTCGCCGATGGCGCCCAGCAGGATGGCGTCGTGCTGCTTGAGGGAGGCGAGGTCGGCGTCGGTGAGGGTCTCACCGGTGGCGTGGTAGCGCTTGGCGCCGAAGTCGTACTCCTTGGTCTCCAGCTTCACATCCTGCGGCAGGACGGCGGAGAGGACCTTGAGACCCTCGGCCACGACCTCCTGGCCGATGCCGTCACCGGGGATCACTGCGAGATTGATGCTGCGAGACATGCGGGCACCCTACTCCTCGTCCCAGGTGATGACACGTAGCGTCCGCCATGCGGACAGCGGGACGTGTTCCCGGTGTCCGCCCGCCGGCCGGCGTTCACCCGTGCGCGGCACGGACGTCGGGCTCCGGGGGAACGTTGTGCGACATGGAGACCCCCGACGTCGGCATCCCCCGTCCGCTCGCCGAGCGGCTGAGCATGGCCGAGCAGTACGCGTACCTGCGCGACCGCATGGTGCGCCGCCGCACGCTGGTGACGGCGGGCGCGGTGGCGGGCGGCCTGCTGACCGGCTGCGGCACCGCGTCCGGCGGGAGGCCGGGCCCGGCCGGATCGGCCACCTCGCGGGTGCCGGGCGCGGCGGTCGCCCCGTTCGGCCGGCACCTCGCCTTCGGCGCCGACCCCCGGACGGGGATGCGGATCTCCTGGCAGGTGCCGTTCGCGGTGAAGCGGCCGTACATGCGGGTCGGGCCGCGCCCCGACGACCTCGGGCACCGGGTGCCGGCCGAGATCCGCCCGCTGCACACGCCCGGGGTGCAGGGCGTGCGGCCCGCGCTGGAGCAGTTCTACGTGCACGCGTCCGTGGACGGCCTCGCGCCCGGCACGGCGTACTACTACGGCGTCGGCCACGACGGCTGGGAGCCCACCGCCCCAGCCCACCGGGCGGCCATCGCCTCCTTCCGCACGGCGCCCGCGCGTGCGGAACGCTTCGTGTTCACGGCCTTCGGCGACCAGGGCGTGGGCCGGGCGGCGCACACCAACGACGACCTGGTGCTGCGCCAGAAGCCCGCCTTCCATCTGCACGCCGGTGACATCCGCTACGCGGACGTCAGCGGAACGGGCCGGACGGCGGACGGCTACGACCCCGCCTTCTGGGACCTGTTCCTGAAGCAGAACGAGCCGGTCGCACGGTCCGTGCCGTGGATGGTGACGACCGGCAACCACGACATGGAGGCCTGGTACTCGCCGGACGGCTACGGCGGCCAGCTGGCCCGCTTCCATCTGCCCGAGACCGGCTTCGACCCGCACGGCACACCGGGCGCCTACGCGTTCACCTACGGCAACGCCGGCTTCGTCGCGCTGGACGCCAACGACGTGTCGTACGAGATCCCCGCCAACCTCGGGCACAGCGGCGGACGGCAGACGGCGTGGCTGGACCGGACGCTGCGGCGGCTGCGCGCGGCCGACGGCATCGACTTCGTGGTCGTCTTCTTCCACCACTGCGCCTACTCCACCTCGCGGCACGCCTCGGACGGGGGCGTCCGGCGGGAGTGGCTGCCGCTGTTCGGGAAGCACCGGGTGGACCTGGTGATCAACGGCCACAACCACGTGTACGAGCGCACGGACGCGATCAGGGACGGGGAGACCGGCCGGGCGGTGCCCGTCGGCGGCTCCACCGACCCCGGCCGGGACGGCACCGTGTACGTCACGGCGGGCGGCGGCGGGCGGGACCTGTACGGCTTCCCGTCGGGCGTGCCGGACAGCTACGAGGGCCATGTCACCCGGCACCGGCCGGTCGCGACCTTCGTGTGGACGAAGGACGGGGGCCGGGTGCCGGAGACCGCGGAGTGGTCACGGGTGCGCTACACCGGCTTCTCGCTGCTCTCGGTGGAGGTGCGGGCCGGCGCGGCGCCGCGGCTGACGGTGTCGGCGCTGGCCCAGGACGGGCGGCGGATCGACCGTTTCGAGGTGCGGCGCGGCGGGTGAGGGCCGCGCCGCACCCCGTCGGGGTGCGGCTCCCGGCCGGTGGTCCGGCTCAGTGGCCGGTCTCGCCGCCGTTGTCCCGGCGGTCCAGGGCGCGCTGGAGGGCGGCGGCGGCGTTCTTGCGGTCGGACTCGCTCGTGCGGGACACGTGGCGGACTCGGCGGCGGACGGTCGTCTCGGCCATGGCGATCGACTCCTTCGGCATACGTGGAGCGCGGCAAGGAAGGGGGTGACGAGACGCCGGAAGGGGCGGGGAGCACCGGCCGCAGGGATTGCCTGCACGGGGCCCGGCTCACGACCGCCATTCGCTGGATGGAGCGAGACGTTCGGCTCCTACAAAACTAAGGGAGTCGTCCGTGTCTGTCTGCACAATTACTCGGGCTTCCTACTATCTGAGACGGCGGGCCGGGTGGCACCGTCCTGAGCCGGGGTTTCGTCCGGTGGCGGCGGCGTCGGCCGGATGCGGGGCCGCGCGGTCACACGACCGTGCGGCCGTCAGAGGACGTCGCCGTCCCGCCAGTCGAAGAGCAGCTCCCCGTCCGGGTCGAGCGCGCCCCGCACGTACACGCCGCCTTCCTCCTCGGGCAGCCGGACGATCCCGTCCGGCGAGAGGGCGTGCACCTGCCCGGCCCACCGGTGCCAGCCCCGGGCGGCGTACAGCGCGGCGCCCGCGTCGCTCGCGGAGAGCGCGCCGAGGTCGTAGGCCCGGTCGACCACCCGCTCCAGCCCGGCCATCACCCGCCCGCCGAGCCCGGTCCGACGCACGTCGGCCCGCACGGCGACCGCCTCCACGTACCCCGCGCGCAGCCAGCGCCCCCGGTGCCGCACCCGCCGCATCACGACGGCCCCATGAGCGGCGAGCCCGGCCCCGTCCCGGACGAGCGCGTGCAGCCCGCCCAGCCCGTGCTCCCAGTCGGCGTCGGAGAAGTCCCCGTCGAAGGCGTCGTCCAACAGGGCGCGCACAGCGCGGAGTTCGGCCGCGTCCAGGTCGGCGGTGTGGGCGAGGCGCAGGGTCATGACGTCAGTATCACGTGCCGGGAGCCTTCCGGGGGCGGCCGGCGGACGCATGGGAACGGCCCGGGGAGCCCGCTCGTGTCGGGCTTCCCGGGCCGTGCTCGGGGGGCTGGTCAGCCCATGTGCGGGTAGGTGTAGTCGGTCGGCGCGACCAGGGCCTCCTTGATGGCGCGGGTCAGCGTCCAGCGCTGGAGGTTCTGCGGGGCGCCGGCCTTGTCGTTGGTGCCGGAGGCGCGGCCGCCGCCGAAGGGCTGCTGGCCGACGACGGCGCCGGTCGACTTGTCGTTGATGTAGAAGTTGCCCGCGGCGAAGCGGAGCTTGTCCATCGTGTACGCCGCCGCCGCACGGTCGTTGGCGATGACCGAGCCGGTGAGGGCGTAGTCCGACACCGACTCCATCTGGGTCAGCATCTCGTCGTACTTCTCGGCCGAGCTGTCGTCGTACACGTGCACCGCGAGGATCGGGCCGAAGTACTCGGTGGTGAAGACCTCGTTCTCCGGGTCGGTGCACTCGATGACGGTCGGGCGCACGAAGTAGCCGACCGAGTCGTCGTAGCTGCCGCCCGCGACGATCGTGCAGGACGGGTCCGCCTTGGCGCGGTCGATGGCGGCCTTGTTCTTGGCGAAGGCACGCTCGTCGATCACGGCGCCGATGAAGTTCGACAGGTCGGTGACGTCACCCATGGTCAGGTAGTCGACCTCGGCCGCGAACTCCTCCTTGAAGCCCGAGTTCCAGATGGACGCCGGGATGTAGGCGCGGGAGGTCGCGCTGCACTTCTGGCCCTGGTACTCGAAGGCGCCCCGGGTGAGGGCCGTCTTCAGGACCGCGCGGTCGGCCGACGGGTGCGCGACGAGGAAGTCCTTGCCGCCGGTCTCGCCGACCAGACGCGGGTAGGAGCGGTACTTCTCGATGTTGTTGCCGACCGTCTTCCACAGGTACTGGAAGGTCTTGGTCGAGCCGGTGAAGTGGATGCCCGCGAGGTCCCGGTGCTCCAGGGCGACCTTGGAGACCTCGATGCCGTCGCCGGTGACGAGGTTGATGACGCCCTTGGGCAGGCCCGCCTCCTCCAGCAGCCGCATGAGGAGCACGGCCGCGTGGGTCTGCGTCGGGGACGGCTTCCAGACCACCACGTTGCCCATCAGGGCGGGGGCGGTGGGCAGGTTGCCGGCGATCGCCGTGAAGTTGAACGGCGTGATCGCGTAGACGAAGCCCTCCAGCGGGCGGTGGTCCAGGCGGTTCCACACGCCCGGGGAGTTCGCCGGGGGCTGCTCGGCGAGGATCTTCCGGGCGTAGTGGACGTTGAAGCGCCAGAAGTCGACCAGCTCACAGGGCGTGTCGATCTCGGCCTGCTGCGCGGTCTTGGACTGGCCCAGCATCGTGGAGGCGGCGAGGGTCTCGCGCCAGGGGCCGGCCAGCAGCTCGGCGGCGCGCAGGATGATCGCGGCGCGGTCGTCGAAGGACATCGCACGCCAGGCCGGCGCGGCGGCCAGGGCCGCGTCGATGGCGTCCTTAGCGTCCTGCTGCGTGGCGTGGCGGCCGGTGCCGATGACGGACTTGTGGTTGTGCGGCTGCACGACCTCGAACGGCTCGCCGCCGCCCAGCCGCTTCTCGCCGCCGATCGTCATCGGCAGCTCGATCGGGTTCTCGGCCAGCTCCTTGAGCCTGGCCTCCAGCCGGGCGCGCTCGGGCGAGCCGGGGGCGTAGCCGTGCACCGGCTCGTTGACGGGGGTGGGGACCTGGGTCACAGCGTCCATGGGATCCGTAACTCCTTGTACGTGAGCGGGTGTGCGGGCTCAGCCCTTGCTGACCATGCTGCGGAGGAAGAACCGGAGGTTGGCCGGCTTCTCCGCCAGGCGGCGCATGAAGTAGCCGTACCAGTCGGTGCCGTAGGCGGTGTAGACGCGCATGCGGTGGCCCTCGGCGGCCAGCCGCAGGTGCTCCTCGCCGCGGATGCCGTACAGCATCTGGAACTCGTACTCGTCGAGCTTGCGGCCGGCCTTGTGGGCCAGCTCCTGGGCGATGGCGATGAGCCGCGGGTCGTGGGACCCGATCATCGGGTAGCCCTCGCCCTCCATCAGCGTCCTCAGGACGCGCACGTAGGCCTTGTCGATCTCGTGCTTCTGCTGGTAGGCGACCTCGGCGGGCTCCTTGTAGGCGCCCTTGACCAGGCGGACGCGGCTGCCGCTCTCGGCGAGGCGGCGGGCGTCGGCCTCGGTGCGGAAGAGGTAGGCCTGGATGACGCAGCCGGTCTGCGGGAAGTCCTTCCGCAGTTCCTCGTGGATGGCGAACATCGAGTCGAGGGTGGTGTGGTCCTCGGCGTCGAGCGTCACGGTCGTGCCGATGGCGGCGGCGGCCTCGACGACCGGGCGGACGTTCGCGAGCGCCAGCTCGTGGCCGCCCTCCAGCGCCTGGCCGAACATGGACAGCTTGACGGACATCTCCACGCGCTCGCCCAGCCCCAGGTCCTCGAGGTGGTCGATCAGCGCCAGGTAGGCGTCCCGGGCGGCGGTGGCCTGCCCGGGGGTGGTGATGTCCTCGCCGACGACGTCCATCGTCAGCTCCAGGCCCTTGGCCGTGAGGTCCTTGATGATCGGGACGATGTCGGCCACGGTCTCGCCCGGGATGAAGCGGTCGACGACCTGCTTGGTCACCGGGGCCGCCGAGATCAGGCGTCGCATCCGGTCGCTGCGCGACGCGGCGAGAATCACGGGACCCAGCACGGGGCACCTCCACAGACAAGCACCAAATACGGCCGTCACCCGACGATTCGGGTACGGCACGGAGAACCACCGTGAAACCTATGGATCCCTCCGATCGTCGGCCATCGACAGCTGTCACGCATCCGTGCACGGGATCTCAGACAGATGTATGAAGGTGTCCGGGAAATGGGGGAGAATGCCCGGGTGGCGGCTGAATTCAAGGCGGACTACCAGGAGCTGGTGGACGAGCTCTCCGAGTTGCTGGGGGTGCCGGCGACCCTGGAGAACCGTGACTTCGAGCTGATCGCCTTCGGTGCCTACGACAGCGAGGACGAGCTGGACCCGACCGCGCTGGACCCGGTGCGCACCCGCTCGATCCTGACCCGGCGTTCCACGGCGGCGGTCCGCGCCTGGTTCGAGGGCTTCGGCATCACGCGCGCGACCGGGCCGGTCCGCATCCCGCCGAGCCCGGAGGCCGGTGTCTACCGCGGCCGGATCTGCCTGCCGGTGCGCCACCGGGGCGTCGTCCTCGGTTACGTCTGGCTGCTGGACAGCGATCCCGGGCCGACGGACGCCCAGCTCGCCGCCGCCCTGCGGGTCGCGGGCCGGATCGGCGCGCTGCTCGCGGACGAGGCGGAGGCCGGGGCGGGGCTGAGCCGGGAGCTGCGGGCCGTGCTCACCGCGGAACGCGGCTGGCAGCGGGACATGGCGGTGGCGGAGCTGCGCACCGCGCTGGGGCCCCGCGCCGACGGCCCGCACACCCTGGTCTGCGTGGCGCCGTGGCCGTCGGCCGACCCGGACGACGCTCCCGCCGCCCGGACGATCCCGCACGCCACGGCGCTGTGCACACTGCCGTGGGGCGCCTCGGGGCAGAGCCTCGCGCTGCTGGTGCGCCTGCGGACCACGGAGTCCAGCGCGCCCGCGCTGGCGGCGGCCGCGCGGCTGCTGAAGGAGGCCGACGGGGCCCGTGGGGCGCCGGGCGGCGCGGCGCGCGGGGCGGGGGCGCAGGTGGCGGCGGCGGTCGCGGCGGGGTTCGCCGCCGGGGCCCGGGCCGCCGGCGCCACCGGCTGCGCGGCCGGGGTCGGCGAGCCCCGCACCGGCCTCACCGAGCTGGGCACGGTCTGGCAGGAGGCGTCGGCCGCCGCACGGGCCGCGCTGGCCGAGCCACGGTTCGGTCCGGTCGCGCAGTGGGCGCGGATCGGGGCGTACCGGCTGCTGACCGCGCTGCCGCCGGACGCCGCCTACGACCGGGTGGTCGGCCCGCTCCTGTCCCCCGCCCACCGGGAGCTGGCCCGCACGGCCGAGGTCTACCTCGACTGCGCCGGGCAGGCCGGCCGCACGGCGGCCGAGCTGGGCATCCACCGTCAGACCCTCTACTACCGCCTGTCCCGCGTCGAACAGCTCACCGGGCTGGACCTGGACGACGGGGAGGACCGGCTGCTGCTGCACATGGCGCTGAAGCGGGCGCGGCTGTGACGCCCGGTGCGGTCAGCTGCGCGCGGCCTGCCCGATCACCCGCCGCAGCCCCTCGGTGAGCTGCTCGGCGGTGGTGGCCGTACCGGGGTCGAAGAGCCACTGGACCATGAGGCCGTTGAGGAGGGTCTGGTAGAGGCGCCCCTCGGTGTCGATCGTCTCCTCGTCCAGGGCGGGCTCGGGGACGCCGTTGAAGAGCGGGACGAGTCCCGCGCGGCCTTCCTTCTGGGCCTCGGCGAGCAGCTTGCGCACCTCTTCGAGCCGGTCGTCCTGGAACATCAGCTCGAAGCTGAGCAGCCAGATCGCCCGTGACTCGGGCACGGTCCGGATGATGCCGGCCCACACCTCTTGGAAGCGCTCCAGCGAGCCCGGGGGCTGGGTCATCTCGCCGTCCAGGCCGGGGTCGAAGCGCTCGCCGACGCCCTCGATCAGCGAGACGTACGCCTGCACCAGCAGCGCGTCCTTCGAGCCGTAGTGGTAGCCGATGGACGCGAGGTTGGTGCCCGACTCCTTGACGATGTCGCGCGCGGTGGTGCGCAGGAAGCCCTTGTCCAGCAGGCAGCGCTTGGCGCCTTCGAGCAGATCCTCACGGTGTCCCATGGACCCACCCTACCCCGCGATTCATACAACCGTCCTAGACGAGTGACTTATACAGCTGTCCTAGACAAGCGTTTAAGACGCTCGTACAGTCCTCGGCATGACGATGAACCCGACGAGCACCACCGACCCCGCCGGCGCCGGCAGCGCACCCGCCCGCGCCGGACGCCGCGAGTGGACCGCGCTCGGCGTGCTGATGCTGCCGCTGCTCCTGGTCTCGATGGACGTCTCGGTCCTCTACTTCGCGACCCCCGCGATCAGCGCCGACCTGCGCCCGAGCGGCACCCAGCAGCTGTGGATCTTCGACGTCTACGGCTTCGTCCTGGCCGGCCTGCTGCTGACGATGGGCTCGCTCGGCGACCGCGTCGGCCGCCGCAGGCTCCTGCTCATGGGCGCCGCGGCCTTCGGCGCCGCCTCGCTCCTCGCGGCCTACGCGGACAGCGCCGAGACCCTGATCGCGGCCCGCGCGGTCCTCGGCATCGGCGGCGCCACCCTGATGCCCTCCACGATGGGCCTGCTGCGCACGATGTTCACCGACCCGGCCCAGCGGGCGAAGGCGATCGGCATCTGGTCCGGCGTGATGACCGGCGGCATCGCCCTCGGCTCGGTGATGAGCGGCATCCTGGTCGAGCACTTCTGGTGGGGCTCGGTCTTCCTGGTCAACCTGCCCGCGATGGCGCTGCTGCTCCTCCTCGGCCCGGTGCTGCTGCCCGAGTCGAGGGACCCCGCGCCCGGCCGCTTCGACTGGCTCGGCGTCCCGCTGTCCCTGGCCGCCGTGCTCCCCGTCGTCTACGGCCTGAAGGAGATCCCCTCCGAGGGGTGGAACCCGGCGTACGTCGTCTCGATCACCGTCGGCCTGCTCTTCGCGGCCCTGTTCGTCCGGCGCCAGCGCACCGGCACCTCACCGCTGATCCCGCCGGCCCTCTTCCGGGGCCGCGGCTTCACCCCGTCGCTGGTCCTGACCCTCGTCTGCGCGTTCGGGCTGATGGGCTCGGCCGTCTTCACCACGCAGTACCTCCAGTCCGTCCTCGGCAAGAGCCCGCTCCAGGCGGCCCTGTGGAGCCTGCTGCCGTCGGTCCTCATCGGGGTCGCCGGACCGGTCAGCGCCCAGCTCGTCCAGCGGGGCGTCCCCCGCGGACACGTCGTCGCCGGCGGCTTCGCGGTCAGCGCGGCCGGGTACGCCCTGCTCACCCTCATCGGCACCGACTCCCTGTGGCTGGTGCTGGCCGGCGCCGGCGTCCTCGCCAGCGGGGCGGTCATGGTGATGTCCCAGCTGACCGACCTGGCGATGGGCGCGGCGCCGGTGGAACGGGCGGGCACCGCCTCCTCGCTGCTGGAGACCGGCACCGAGTTCGGCGGCGCCCTCGGCATGGCGGTCCTGGGCTCCATCGGCACGGCGGTCTACCGCCACGCGATGCCGGCCGCCGCCCCGGCCGGGGCCCGCGAGACCCTGGGCGGAGCGCTGGCCGACGCGGCGCGGCTGCCGGGCCGGAGCGGGCAGACCCTGCTCGCCATGGCACGGGAGGCGTTCACCAGCGGCATGCGGGGCGCCGCGCTGGCCGGGGCGGTGATCCTGGTGCTGGCGGCGGTGGGGGCGGCGGCGACGCTGCGGAGGACCGGGGCCGGGCGGAAGTAGGCGACGGAAAAACGCCGGACGGGCTGAGGTGCTCCTCAGCCCGTCCGGCGTTGCGGCACAGTTGGATCAGACCAGGTTGACCGACCGGGCCGACGTGGCGCCGATCTCGGAGGCGACCTCGGCCAGGACGGTGGCGCCCACCGTGTCGTCGACGGTCAGCACGGCCAGCGCCTCCCCGCCCACGGCCGCGCGGGCGACCTGCATGCCGGCGATGTTGATGCCCGCCTCGCCGAGGATGCGGCCGACGGTGCCGACGACACCCGGGCGGTCCTCGTAGCGCAGCACCACCATGTGGTCGGCGAGCGCGAGGTCGACGTCGTACTCACCGACGGCGACGACCTTCTGCACGTGCTTCGGGCCGGACAGCGTGCCGGAGACCGACACCTCCTCGCCGGTGCCCAGCGTTCCGCGCACGGTGACCACGTTGCGGTGGTCGCCCGACTCCGAGCTGGTGGTCAGGCGGACCTCCACCCCGCGCTCCTGCGCGAACAGCGGAGCGTTGACGTAGGACACGGTCTCGTCCACGACGTCCTCGAAGACGCCCTTGAGCGCGGACAGCTCCAGCACCTTCACGTCGTGCTGGGTGATCTCGCCGTACACCTCGACGTCGAGGCGGACCGCGACCTCACCGGCGAGCGCGGTGAAGATGCGGCCGAGGCGCTCGGCGAGCGGCAGGCCCGGCTTGACGTCCTCGGCGATGACACCGCCCTGGACGTTGACGGCGTCCGGCACCAGCTCACCGGCGAGGGCCAGCCGGACGGACCTGGCGACGGCGATACCGGCCTTCTCCTGCGCCTCGTCCGTCGACGCGCCCAGGTGCGGGGTGGAGACGACCTGGTCCAGCTCGAAGAGCGGGGAGTCGGTGCAGGGCTCCTTGGCGTACACGTCGAGGCCGGCGCCGGCGACCCGGCCCTCCTTCAGCGCCGCGTACAGCGCCGCCTCGTCCACGATGCCGCCGCGCGCGGCGTTGACGATGCGGACGCTGGGCTTGACCTTGCGCAGCGCCTCGTCGCCGATGAGGCCGAGCGTCTCGGGGGTCTTGGGCAGGTGGACGGTGATGAAGTCGGAGACCTCCAGCAGCTCGTCCAGGGAGAGCACCTTGACGCCCATCTGCGCGGCCCGCGCGGGCTGCACGTAGGGGTCGTAGGCGACGACCTTCATGCCGAAGGCGGACATGCGCTGCGCGACGAGGGCACCGATGCGGCCCAGGCCCACGACGCCCAGCGTCTTCTCGGCCAGTTCGACGCCCGTGTACTTGCTGCGCTTCCACTCGCCGTTCTTCAGCGCGGCGTTGGCCTGCGGGATGTTGCGGGCGGTGGAGAGGATGAGACCGCAGGCCAGCTCGGCGGCGGTCACGATGTTGGAGGTCGGGGCGTTGACGACCATCACGCCGGCCTTGGTGGCGGCGGAGACGTCGACGTTGTCCAGGCCGACACCGGCCCGGGCGACGACCTTGAGCTTCTTCGCGGCGGCGATGGCCTCGGCGTCGACCTTGGTGGCCGAACGGATCAGGATCGCGTCCACGTCGGCGATGGCCGGCAGCAGCTCGGAGCGGTCCGCTCCGTTGCAGTGCCGGATCTCGAAGTCCGGACCGAGTGCGTCGACGGTGGCAGGCGACAGCTCTTCAGCGATGAGTACGACAGGTTTCGAGCTCACGTGAGTCCTCACATGTGCGATGCGGACGGCCGTCCCGACGGCCGCAGGCGGAGGAGGGGCTAGCCGCGGAAGACGCACGACGCTGTGGGCCTGACGCGTGTTGTGCAGAAGCATAGTGGCGCGGCGGGCGTCGCATTGCGCCTCTGCGGAAGGATCACCCGTCCGTGGCTGGACGGGGTGGACAACAGGGGCCGGAGCAGTCCGCCCCGGCCCCTGTCAGCGGCTCACGCCTCTTCGTTGACCCAGCTCATCAGCTTGCGCAGCTGCTTGCCGGTCGTCTCCAGCAGGTGCTCGGAGTCCTGCTTCTTGTACTCGTTGTACTTCTTCAGGCCGCCGTGGTACTCGTCCATCCAGTTGCGGGCGAAGGAGCCGTCCTGGATCTCGGCGAGGACCTTCTTCATCTCGGCCTTGGTGGCGTCGGTGATGATGCGCGGGCCGGTGACGTAGTCGCCCCACTCGGCGGTCTCCGAGATGGACCAGCGCATCTTCTCCAGGCCGCCCTCGTACATGAGGTCCACGATCAGCTTCAGCTCGTGCAGGCACTCGAAGTAGGCGATCTCCGGCTGGTAACCGGCCTCGGTCAGCGTCTCGAAGCCCGCCTTGACCAGCGCGGCGGTGCCACCGCACAGCACGGCCTGCTCGCCGAAGAGGTCGGTCTCGGTCTCCTCGGTGAAGGTGGTCTTGATGACGCCGGCGCGGGTGCCGCCGATGCCCTTGGCGTACGACAGGGCCAGCGCGAAGGCGTTGCCGGAGGCGTCCTGCTCGACGGCCACGATGCACGGGACGCCGCGGCCCTCCTCGTACTGGCGGCGCACCAGGTGGCCCGGGCCCTTCGGGGCGACCATGCAGACGTCCACGCCCGCCGGGGGCTTGATGAAGCCGAAGCGGATGTTGAAGCCGTGACCGAAGAACAGCGCGTCGCCGTCCTTCAGGTTCGGCGCGATGGACTCCTCGTACACCTGGCCCTGGATCGGGTCCGGGACGAGGATCATGATGACGTCGGCCTCGGCGGCGGCCTCGGCCGGGGTCACCACGCGCAGGCCCTGCTCCTCGGCCTTCGCCTTGGACTTGGAGCCCTCGTGCAGACCGACACGCACGTCCACACCGGAGTCACGCAGCGACAGGGCGTGGGCGTGGCCCTGGCTGCCGTAGCCGATGACCGCGACCTTGCGGCCCTGGATGATGGACAGGTCGGCGTCGGCGTCGTAGAACAGCTCGGCCACTTTGGGTTCTCTCCTTGTGTGCAGGTGGTGCGTCCCACCGTATGACGGCGGGCGGGAAGGAAGTTCGGGGGTCTCGGCATACGGGCGGCCGTTGATCGCCGGCCGCCCGTTCCCAGTCTTACGCCGTCCGGTCGAGAGCGCGCAGCGAGCGGTCCGTGATCGAACGGGCGCCACGGCCGATCGCGATCGTGCCGGACTGGACCAGCTCCTTGATGCCGTACGGCTCCAGCATCTTGAGCATGGCGGACAGCTTCTCACCGGAACCGGTGGCCTCGATGGTCACGGCCTCCGGGGAGACGTCGACGGTCTTGGCGCGGAACAGCTGGACGATCTCCACGATCTGGGAGCGGGTCTCGTTGTCGGCGCGGACCTTCACCAGAACGAGTTCACGCTGCACGGCCTGACCGGGCTCCAGCTCCACGATCTTCAGCACGTTGACGAGCTTGTTGAGCTGCTTGGTCACCTGCTCCAGCGGCAGCTCCTCGACGCCCACCACGATGGTGATGCGGGAGATGTCCGGGTGCTCGGTGACGCCGACCGCGAGCGAGTCGATGTTGAATCCGCGCCGGGAGAACAGGGCGGCGATGCGGGCGAGGATGCCCGGCGTGTTCTCCACCAGGACGGAGAGCGTGTGCTTGGACATGTCTTCTGGCTCTTCCTCGCTCAGTCGTCTTCGTTGTCGCCGAAGTCGGGGCGGACGTCCCGGGCGGCCATGATCTCGTCGTTGGAGGTGCCGGCGGCGACCATCGGCCAGACCATCGCGTCCTCGTGGACGATGAAGTCCACGACGACCGGGCGGTCGTTGATGGAGTTGGCCTCCGCGATGACCTTGTCCAGGTCCTCCGGGCGCTCGCAGCGCAGCCCCACGCAGCCCATCGCCTCGGACAACTTCACGAAGTCCGGCACGCGCGTGCCCTTGGCCTCCGGGTTGACGTCGTCGGGGCCGCTGTGCAGCACGGTGTTGGAGTAGCGCTGGTTGTAGAAGAGGGTCTGCCACTGGCGGACCATCCCGAGGGCGCCGTTGTTGATGACGGCGACCTTGATCGGGATGTTGTTCAGGGCGCAGGTGGTCAGCTCCTGATTGGTCATCTGGAAGCAGCCGTCGCCGTCGATCGCCCAGACGGTACGGCCGGGCCGGCCGGCCTTGGCGCCCATCGCGGCCGGGACCGCGTAGCCCATCGTCCCGGCGCCGCCCGAGTTCAGCCAGGTGGCGGGGGTGTCGTACTGGATGAAGTGCGCGGCCCACATCTGGTGCTGGCCGACGCCCGCCGCGAAGATCGTGTCTTCGGGGGCGAGCTGCCCGATGCGCTCGATGACCGCCTGCGGGGAGAGCGAGCCGTCCCCGGGCTGGTCGTAGCCGAGCGGGTAGGTCTCGCGCCACCGGTTGAGGTCGCTCCACCAGGCGGTGTAGTCGCCCCGGTGGCCCTCGCTGTGCTCCTTCTGGACGGCCTGGACCAGGTCGGCGATGACCTCGCGGGCGTCGCCGACGATCGGCACGTCGGCGGCGCGGTTCTTGCCGATCTCGGCCGGGTCGATGTCCGCGTGGACGATCTTGGCGTACGGGGCGAAGCTGTCCAGCTTGCCGGTGACGCGGTCGTCGAAGCGGGCGCCGAGGGCCACGATCAGGTCGGCCTTCTGCAGCGCGGTGACGGCGGCGACGCTGCCGTGCATGCCGGGCATGCCCAGGTGCTGCGGGTGGCTGTCGGGGAACGCGCCGAGCGCCATCAGGGTGGTGGTGACCGGGGCGCCGGTCAGCTCGGCGAGGACCTTCAGCTCGGCGGTGGCGCGCCCCTTGAGGACGCCGCCGCCGACGTACAGGACGGGCCGCCGGGCGGCGGTGATCAGCTTGGCGGCCTCGCGGATCTGCTTGGCGTGCGGCTTGGTCACCGGGCGGTAGCCGGGCAGGTCCATGACGGGCGGCCAGGAGAAGGTGGTCTTCGCCTGGAGGGCGTCCTTGGCGATGTCGACCAGGACCGGGCCGGGGCGGCCGGTGGAGGCGATGTGGAACGCCTGCGCGATCACCCGGGGGATGTCCTCGGCCTTGGTGACCAGGAAGTTGTGCTTGGTGATCGGCATCGTGATGCCGACGATGTCCGCTTCCTGGAACGCGTCCGTGCCGATCGCCTTGGAGGCGACCTGGCCGGTGATCGCGACCATCGGCACCGAGTCCATGTGCGCGTCGGCGATCGGCGTCACCAGGTTCGTCGCGCCCGGACCCGAGGTCGCCATGCAGACGCCGACCTTGCCGGTGGCCTGCGCGTAACCGGTGGCCGCGTGGCCCGCCCCCTGCTCGTGCCGGACCAGGACGTGCCGCACCCGGGTGGAGTCCATCAGCGGGTCGTACGCCGGCAGGATCGCACCGCCCGGAATGCCGAATACCGTGTCCGCGCCGACCTCCTCGAGGGAGCGGATGAGGGACTGCGCACCCGTGACGTGCTCGACGGGGGCGGACTGATGTCCTCCGGAACGGGGCCGCGGCTGCGGATGGTGGGCCCCGGTGGCCTGCTCGGTCATCGGCATTCTCTTCTCGATGCTGAGGGTTTTTTGCGAGGTTCGGGCGGATTTCGAGCGCTGCACGCAAGGCACTCGTGCAACAAAAAACCCCTCGTGCCGCAAGGCAAGCGAGGGGAGCGCGCCGGTGAGGTCGCTGGGGATTCCGGATCGTCCTCCGGTGGGTCCCAGCTCAGCCGACGCGCTGTCCAAGTACGAGAATTCGGGTGCGCATGGAACTGACCCTCCCCCCGGCACGCACCGCGTGTCAAGTGGGTGGGACGGGAGTCTCAGAATGTGAGCGGAGGGCACTGCCGCCTCCGAAGACGGCCGGGACACCCCCTGTGTACACCCTCTCCGGCTCCCTGGCGCTGCCCGCGAACGCGGGTTCGGCCGGGGCGTGCGGCACCGGGTAGTGGCCGGATCCGAGCGCCCGGCGCAGCCGGTACTCGTCCAGCGGGCCGGCGAACGCCATGCCCTGCCCATGGGTGCACCCCATCGCCCGCAACGCGACCACCTGCTCGGGCAGGTCCACGCCCTCGGCGACCGACTGGAGCCCGAGATCGCCGGCGATCCGCAGCAGACCACTGGTGATCTTGTGCAGCCGCGCCGACTCGACCACGCCCTCGACCAGGCCGCGGTCGAGCTTGAGGATGTCCACGGGCAGCCTTCTGAGCGCCGTGATGGCCGCGTAGCCGCTGCCGAAGCCGTCCAGCGCGATCCGCACCCCGAGCCGGCTCAGCGCGGTCAGCCGCCGCTCCAGCTCGTCCAGGGGGACGCGGGGGTCGGTCTCGGACAGCTCGATGACCAGGGCCCCGGGCGGCAGCCCGTGCCGGGTCAGCAGCCCCTCCACCGAGCCCAGCGGCATCGAGCGGTCCAGCAGCCGCCGGGCGCTCGTCCGGACCGCCACGGGGACGACGGTCCCGGTCGCGGCCCGCTCGGCCGCCTGCTCCACGGCCTCCCGCAGGATCCAGCGGTCCAGCTCGGCGGTCTTGTCGCCGTCCTCGGTCACCCGCAGGAACTCGGCCGGCGTGAACAGCACCCCCTGCGAGGAGCGCCAGCGCGCCTGTGCGGAGACCGCCGTGATCCGGCCGTTCTGCAGGCACACCACGGGCTGGTGCAGCAGGGTGAACTCGCCGTCGTGCAGCGCGGCGCGCAGCCGTGTGGCCAGCTCCGCCTTGCGGACGACGTCCTGCTGCATCTGCGGCTTGTACAGCTCGACCCGGCCCTTCCCGGCCGACTTCGCGCGGTACATCGCCAGGTCGGCATTGCGCAGCAGCTCGCCCGCGCCGAGGCCCGGTTCGGCGAAGGCGACGCCGATGGAGGCGTTGACCCTGACGTCGTTGCCGTCGATGGCGTACGGGTGGGAGAGGGTCAGCCTGAGACGGTCGGCGAGCTCCAGGATGTTCCGCTCGCGGGCGGCCCGGTCCCGGGTGCCGTCCCCGACGATCAGGGCCGCGAACTCGTCGCCGCCCAGCCGGGACGCGGTGTCCCCCTGCCGGACCGCGTCCTGGAGTCTGCGGGCGGCCTGGATGAGCAGTTCGTCGCCGGCCTGGTGCCCGATCGTGTCGTTGACGGCCTTGAAGCCGTCCAGGTCGATGAAGAGCACCGCCGTGCCCCGCAGCGCGGCGCCCCGGTCGGTGGCCCGGCGGCCGGACAGGGCCTGCTGCACGCGCTTGGTGAACAGCGCCCGGTTGGGCAGGTCGGTCAGCGGGTCGTGCTCGGCGTTGTGCTGCAACTGGGCCTGCAACCGCACCCTCTCGGTCACGTCCCGGCTGTTGAAGATCAGTCCCCCGTGGTGCCGGTTGACGGTCGACTCGACGTTGAGCCAGCCGCCGTCGCCGGAGCGGAACCGGCACTCGATGCGCGTGGTGGGCTCCTCCAGCGGGCTCGCGGCGAGGAAACGGCGCACCTCGTGCACCACGCAGCCGAGGTCCTCCGGGTGGATGAGCCCGGCCAGCTCGGTGCCCACCAGCTCCTCGGCGGATCTGCCGTACACCCCGGCGGCGGCTGGGGAGACGTACCGCAGGATGCCGTTGGGCGCGGCGATCATGATGACGTCGCTGGAGCCCTGCACCAGGGAGCGGAAGTGGTTCTCCTTCTGCGCCAGTTCCTGGGTCAGGGTGATGTTGTCCAGCAGCATGATGCCCTGCCGGATGACGAGCGCCAGCACCACGGCACCCGCGGTGATCAGCACCACGTGGTCGGGCCTGCGGCCGTTGAGGACGTTGTACAGGATGCCCAGGGTGCACACCGCGGCGGCGAGGTACGGGGTGAGGGCGGCGAGCGAGCCGGTGAGCGGCCGGCCCGACGGGTACCGCGGGTGCTCGCCGCCCGGCGCGGACAGGGGCGGCTGCCGGCCCGTGCTCAGCCGTCCCGGCCGGTGCTCGTGGACCACGCGCGTGTGCCCGTCCGCCGGGCGTGCCTCCCGCGCGCGCCGGCGCCGGGGCGCGGCCCAGGGCGCGTAGGCGAGCAGCAGCGAGCCGGCGAACCAGCCCGCGTCCAGCAGTTGCCCGGAGCGGTAGCTGCTGTGCAGCAGCGGCGAGGTGAACAGGGCGTCGCACATCACGGTCAGCGCGAGCGCGCCGATCGCGGTGTTCACCGCCGTGCGGTTGCCCGGGGCGCGGCGGAAGTGCAGGGCGAGGACCATGCTGACGAGCGCGATGTCGAGCAGCGGGTACGCCAGGGACAGCGCGGCGTGCGCCACGCTGGAGCCTTCGATCCGGGCCGCCTGGGCGAGGGCGAGGCTCCAGGAGAGGGTGAGCAGCGAGCCGCCGATCAGCCAGGCGTCCAGTCCCAGGCAGATCCAGCCCGCCCTCGTCACGGGCCGCTTGGCGAGGACCAGCAGGCCGACGATGGCGGGCGGTGCGAAGCAGAGGAAGAACAGGTCGGCGTAGCTGGGGCTGGGCACGGGCCGGTCCAGCACGACCTCGTACCAGCCCCAGATCGCGTTGCCCAGCGCGGCCATGAGCGAGGAGAGGGCGAACAGCAGCCAGGCCGAGCGGAAGCGCACGCGCCGGCTGCGGGCGTAGAGGAAGCAGGAGACGGCGGCGGTGCCCGCCGCCGCGCTCAGGCCGAAGTCGCCCATGACCAGCGCGAGTTGGCTCGCGCCCCAGTCGCACGCGGCTCCGACGGCGTAGGCCGCGCAGATCAGGGCGAGGACGAGCTGCTCCATCAGCCGGGTGTTGCCGCCGATGCGCGGCCGGCGGGGCGGCGGTGCCTCGTGCGGGTGCGGTGCGCGCGCCGCTCCGTCGAGGGTGGTCGTCACGGACGGCGGGGCGCTCACCGGGGCCTCCCGGTGAGCGCCGCTCCCGTGTCCCGGCGGTCCCGGTGCGCGGGGTGCGCATGCCTGCGACGACCGCTGTGGCTGCGCTCGTTGTGGCTGTGGTGGCTGGTGTGGTGTCCGCGCCTGCCCCAGGGTCGCCGTCGGCGGTTCCGCCGCGTCGGATCGTTCGTCCATAGGCCGTGCATCGCCCGTCGCCCCCCTCACGAATCTGAAAAGTCCATCCCCGGCGCCGAGTGGTCAGTCGGCGCTGCCCCTGTCGGGGACGATACACCAGTATCGTCACTCAGGGACATAGCCTCTCTACGCTCCGTGACGATCACCGGGAGTACGGGTACGGACCGCGTCCGAAAGGTTGCGGAGGGTGCCGGAAGCGGCCTAGCGCCCGTTTGCTCCCCTGGTTCCGGGTCCGGTCGTCAGGATCACGTTCCGCAGGGGCTGCCGGTTCACGAACCGGGTCAACTGGTCGGCGAGCAGCCTCCCGGCGCGGGGCAGGAAGGCCGAGGAGGGCCCGCCGACATGCGGGCTGATCAGCACTCCGGGCGCCTGCCACAAGGGGTGGCCGGGGGGCAGCGGTTCGGGGTCGGTGACGTCCAGGGCGGCGGTGATCCGGCCCCGCTCCAGCTCGGTGAGCAGCGCCTTGGTGTCCACCACGGGCCCGCGCGCGACGTTGACGAGCAGCGCGCCGTCCTTCATCCGGGCGAGGAAGCCTGCGTCGACGAGCCCCCTGGTCTCGTCCGTGAGCGGGGTGCAGAGGATCACGACATCCGCGTGTGGAAGCAGTGGAAGCACATCGGCGATCGGATGCACAGGACCGCGCGCGGTTGTGCGACCGGAGCGCGCAACGCGCGCCACCCGCGCGACCTCGAAGGGCACGAGCCGGTCCTCGATGGCGGCGCCGATGGCCCCGTACCCGACGATCAGCACGTTCTTGTCGGCGAGGGCGGGGTGGAAACCGCCCGCCCAGCGCTCCTGTTGCTGGGCGCGGACGAAGCCGGGGATGCCGCGCAGCGCGGCGAGGGTGAGGGTGAGCGCCAGCTCGGCCGTGCTCGTCTCGTGCACTCCGCGCGCGTTGCACAGCCGCACGCCCGGCGGGATCACCGACAGCTGCCCGGTGATGTCGTCGACGCCGGCGGTGAGCGTCTGGATCAGCCGTACGTTCCTCAGGTGCTCCAGGGGGCCCACCCGGACCGACAGCCGCTTCATGTACGGCACCACGTAGACGGCGCACCGCGCCGGGTCGCCGGGATACGGCTGCTCGCCGTCCTCTCCCCCGTCCCAGAACAGGTAGCGGGGCCCCTCGGGCAGCCCCTCGATCTCCTCGGGCGGAATGGGAAGCCACACGTCTGCACTCATGCCAGGAGGCTATGTCAGGCACGTCCGCGCCCAGAGGTTAGGTTGGGGGCCGGGCTAAGGGAGGTTCACGAGCAGGTGGAGCGCAGGACGATCGGCGCGGGGGCGCTCGCGGTGGGGGCCGTCGGACTCGGATGCATGCCGATGAGCTGGGCGTACAGCGGATCGCGCCGGCGGGGTGAGGAGTCGGTCAGAGCGGTGCACCGCGCGCTGGACCTGGGCTGCGACCTCCTGGACACCGCGGACATGTACGGCCCGTTCACCAATGAGCTGCTGCTCGGCCGGGTGCTCAAGGAGCGGCGCCGGGACGCCTTCGTGTCGACGAAGGTGGGGCTGCTGGTGGGTGAGCAGCACATCGTGGCCAACGGCCGGCCCGGTTATGTGCGGCGTGCCTGCGACGCCTCGCTGCGGCGGCTCCAGACCGATGTGATCGACCTGTACCAGCTGCACCGCGCCGATCCGGAGATACCCGTCGAGGAGACCTGGGGCGCGATGGCGGACCTGGTGCGGGCCGGGAAGGTGCGGGCCCTCGGTCTGTGCGCGGTGGGCGCGCGCGGCGGGCGCCGCCCGGGGGCCGGGCTGTACGACACGACGCTGCGCCAGTTGCAGCGGGTGCAGCAGGTGTTCCCGGTGGCCGCGGTGCAGGCGGAGCTGTCGGTGTGGTCGCCGGAGGCGGTGCGGGAGCTGCTGCCGTGGTGCGAGGCGCGCGGTGTGGGCTTCCTGGCGGCGATGCCGCTGGGCAACGGCTTCCTGACCGGCACGCTGACGCCGGGCGAGGGCTTCGAGCCGGACGACGTGCGCGCCCGGCACCCCCGGTTCACCGCCGAGATGATGGCGGCCAACCAGCCGATCGTCGCGGGCCTGCGGCGCATAGCCCGCCGGCACGGCGAGGACCTGACCCCGGCCCAGGTGGCCCTGGCCTGGGTGCTGGCGCAGGGCCGGCACGTGATCGCGCTGCCGGGCACCAAGCGGGAGCGCTGGGCGGCGCAGAACGCGGCGGCGGCCGGGCTGCGGCTGACCGCGCGGGATCTGGCGGAGGTGGCCGGGCTGCCGCCCGCCCAGGGATCGTGGGACTGAGCCGGCCACCACGGGATCTGCGGGCCGCCCGCCACCCGGCGGACACGTGACCGAGGTTTTCGCGGCCGGCCGGTGGGGATCGGGAACCCGTGGGGGCATGGCCGGTGTTGGACAGGGAGAGCGTGCCGTCGGGCCCGCCTGTGGAGCGCCACCGGACCGCCGCGGCGAAGGGAACCGTGATCGTGCGACGTAGAGCTGTGCCTGCCGCGCTGGCCGTGGCCGCCCTCCTGCTGGTGGCCGGCTGCTCCTCCGACGGCGGTGGCGTCCCGGGCCCGTTCCCGGGCGCGACGACCTCCGGGGCCACCGCTTCCGGGCACGGCACCGCCTCGGCCGCGCCGCTCCCTCCGGCCAAGGGCGCGGTGGAGGTGCTGCGCACGGTGGCCGAGGGCCTGAAGACACCGTGGGGGCTGGCTCCGCTGCCCGGCGGCGGCCTGCTGGTCTCCTCCCGGAACGAGGGCACGATCAGCCGGATCGACGAGAAGACCGGCCGGACGACCGAGCTGGGCGCGGTCTCCGGGGTCGCGCCGGCCGGCGAGGGCGGCCTGCTGGGCATCGCCCTCTCCCCCGACTTCGCCTCGGACCACATGATCTACGCCTACTTCACCTCGGCCTCGGACAACCGCATCGTCCGCATGCTGTACGACGAGCGGAAGCCGGCCGGTGAGCAACTGGGCGCCCCGGACACGGTGTTCAAGGGCATCCCGAAGGGGTTCATCCACAACGGCGGCCGGATCGCGTTCGGTCCCGACCGCATGCTGTACGCGGGCACCGGCGAGAGCGGGGAGAAGGGCCTGGCGCAGGACAGGAAGTCGCTGGGCGGCAAGATCCTGCGGCTGACCCCGGACGGCGAACCGGCTCCGGGCAACCCGTTCCCCGACTCGCCCGTGTACTCGTACGGCCACCGGAACGTCCAGGGGCTGGCCTGGGACGACAGACAGCGGCTGTTCGCCTCGGAGTTCGGGCAGGACACCTGGGACGAGCTGAACGCGATCGCGCCCGGTGGCGACTACGGGTGGCCCCGGGCCGAGGGCAGGTCCTCGGAGGCCGGCTTCCACAACCCGGTGGCCCAGTGGCACACCGACGACGCCTCCCCCAGCGGCATCGCCTACGTGAACGGCGTGATCTGGATGGCGGGCCTGAAGGGCGCGCGGCTGTGGCGCGTCCCGCTGAACGACACGTCGCCCTCGGCCGCCCCGCAGGCGTTCCTCAAGGGCGCCTACGGCCGGCTGCGTACGGTCGTCCCGGCGGGCGGCGACAGACTCTGGCTGGTGACGAGCAACACGGACGGCCGGGGCACCCCGAAGAAGGGCGACGACCGGGTGCTGGAGCTGCGGGTGCGGTGAGCGGCGCGCCTTGCCCGGATGAGCCGCGCGGCTACGCGTCCCCGGTGGGCGCTTCGGGCTCCGGCTCGGCCGGCGCCCTGTCCGGCAGGCGTATCACCGCCTTTCCGGAGGTCAGGTCTATGGGACCGCGGCCGGGGTCGTTGTCGCCCACGTCCTCGCGGGTCAGTTCCAGCCGGTTCTGCTCGTCCCGGGTGTGCTTGCGGCCGGGTGCGAACAGTTCCTCGAAGGCGTTGAACACGGCTCCCCCTCACTGCCGGTTTCCTCCAGCGTAGGTCTCAGCCCGGTGTTTCGGCAGTGAGCGTCCCGGCCGCGAACAGCCCCAGCCGGTGGGCGACGGCCGCCGCCTCCCCCCGGCCGGAGACGCCGAGCTTGCCGAGGATGTTGGAGACGTGCACGCTCGCGGTCTTCGGGGAGATGAACAGCTCCGCCGCTATCTGGCGGTTGGTGCGGCCGGCCGCGACCAGGTGCAGGACGTCCCGCTCGCGGCTGGTGAGGCCGAGTGCCGTGGCCGGGTCGGCGGGGGCCTGGCGGGTCGCGCCGGTCAGGGTGAGGCGGGCGCGCTGGGCGAGCCGGGCCACGGCGTCGGCGAGGGGGCACGCGCCGAGGTGGCCGGCGACCGCCCCGGCCAGCCGGAGCAGTTCCACCGCGCGCTCGCGCTCGTCGTCGCCGCCCTCGGCCAGCAGCGCCGCGGCGAGGCGGTGGCGGACCCGGGCGAGGTCGTAGGGCCGGTCCAGGCACTCGAAGGCGGTGACGACCGGCCACCAGGTGCCGGCGGTGTCCCGGCCCTCGGCGCGGAGCAGTTCGGCGCGGGTCCACTGGCCGTAGGCCTGCCAGAGCGGGACGCCGGTGGTGAGGGTCCGTGCGGCCTTCGACAGGCGGTCGAGGGTCTCGGCGCGGCCGGGCAGGGCGGCGGGCAGGGCACGGGCGTCGGCCTCGGCGGTGGCGGCGGCCAGCAGCAGCGGCCAGCCGTAGCGGTGGGTGCCGGGCGGGAAGCCGGCGTCCAGGGCCGGGAGCAGTGCCGCGCGGGCGTCGGTGATCCGGCCCTCGGCGGCGGCGACCCCGAGGACGATGCCGGCCACGGGCAGGGACTGCTGGGGCATCGGGTCGTGGGTGCCGTACCAGGCGCGGGCGGCGGCGAGGTGCCGGCCGGCCTCGGCGTGGTCGCCGCGGGCGAGGGCGAGGTGGGCCTGCAGCAGGCCGCCCGCGCCGCGGGGCATGGCGCCGTGGCCGACCCGGGCGGCGTGCGCGGCGGCCTCGGCGGCCTCCTGCCACCGGCCGAGCGAGTACAGCGCCTCGGACAGGTTGCCCCACATCCAGGCCCCGGAGTCCAGCATCCCGTACGCGCGGCAGAACTCGATGCCCTCGCGCAGCAGGGGGACGGCCTCCCGGTCCCGGCCGACGCTCTGGAGCACGGACGGCAGGTTCACATAGGCGCGGGCCGCGACGTGGTGCATGCCCTCCGCGCGGGTGTCCCGCAGCACCTGCCGCATCCGAGCCAGACCGGCCTCCGGCTCGCCGGCCTCCGCGGTCAGCCCGCCCAGGGTGAGGCGTGCGTCCAGCTCGGTCTCCCGGGCGCCGACCATGCGGGCGTACTCCACGGCCCGCTCGGCGGCGGCCAGGGCCTCGGGGCCCGGCCGGCGCTGCATGGACCAGCTGGCGGCGACCGCCAGCACCTCCGCGTGCACCTCGGACGGCGGCAGTCCGCGCACCAGTTCCTGGGCGGCGGCCAGCTCCTGCCGGCCGTCACCGCGCGCCGTGGCCTGGATCAGCCGGGAGCGCTGCACCCAGAACCAGGCGGCGCGCAGCGGGTCCGGCTCCTCCTCCAGGAGGCGCAGGGCCCGCTTGGTGATCTTCAGGGCGCGTTCCCGCTCGCCGCCGAAACGGCCCGCCACGGCCGCCTCGACCAGCAGGTCGAGGTAGCGCAGCGGTGTGGTGGCCGGGTCGCAGCCGCACGGGGGGTAGACCTCGGCGTAGTCGACCGGGCGCAGGGCGGAGCGGACCTCCGCCGGGGCGCTGTCCCACAGCTCCATCGCCCGTTCCAGCAGCCGCAGCTGCTCGGTGTAGGCGTGCCGGCGGCGGGCGACGACGGCGGCGGACAGGACGGCGGGCAGGGCCTTCGCGGCGTCGTGGGCGTGGTACCAGTAGCTGGCCAGGCGCATCACGCGGGCGTCGGCCGGGACCAGGGCCGGGTCGGCCTCCAGGGCCTCGGCGTAGCGGCGGTTGAGCCGGGAGCGTTCGCCGGGCAGCAGGTCGTCGGCGACGGCCTCACGGACCAGGGAGTGCCGGAAGCGGTAGCCGTCGCCGGTGCGGGCGGCGGTGAGGATGTTGGCGCCGACGGCGGCCCGCAGCGCCTCGATGAGGTCGTCCTCGGCGAGCCGGGCGACGGCGGCGATCAGCCGGTACTCCACCGTGGAGCCGCCCTCGGCGACGATCCGGGCGACCCGCTGGGCGGGCTCGGGCAGTGCTTCGACCCGGACCAGGAGCAGGTCGCGCAGGGAGTCGCTGAGGCCGGCGCAGTCGCCCGCCGTGGCGGCGACGGCCAGCTCCTCGATGAAGAAGGCGTTGCCGTCGGAGCGTGCGTAGATCTCGTCGACGTGTGCGGGATCGGGTTCGGCGGCGAGGATGCCCGCGATCTGGCGGCCGGCCTCCTCGCGGGTGAAGCGGGCGAGTTCGACGCGGCGGACGGTGCGCAGCCGGTCCAGTTCGGCGAGCAGCGGGCGCAGCGGGTGGCGGCGGTGGATGTCGTCGGAGCGGTAGGTGGCCAGGACGAGGAGGCGGCCGGCGCGCAGGGTGCGGAAGAGGTAGGCGAGGAGGTGTCGGGTGGAGGCGTCGGCCCAGTGCAGGTCCTCCAGGACGACGACGACGGTGTGCTCGGCGGCGATCCGCTCCAGCAGCCGGGCGGTGAGCTCGAACAGGCGGGCCGTGCCCTGTTCGTCGGGGCGGCCGGAGCCGGCCTCGCCGAGGTCGGGCAGCAGCCGGGCCAGTTCCTCCTCCTGGCCGGCCGCCGCCGCGGCGAACTCCTCGGGCAGGGTGTCGCGCAGGGCGCGCAGCGCCGCGGAGAAGGGGGCGAACGGCAGTCCGTCCGCGCCGATCTCCACACAGCCGCCGACGGCGACGACGGCGTCGTGCCGGGCGGCGGCGGTGGCGAACTCCTCCACGAGGCGGGTCTTGCCCACGCCCGCCTCGCCGCCGAGCAGCAGCGCCTGCGGCTCGGCCCGGGCGGCACGGGCGAGCGCGTCGTTCAGCGTGTGCAGTTCGTCGGCGCGGCCGACGAACACGGGACTGACGGACCTGTTCTCCACGGGCCCGAGCATCGCACGGGGCCGGAACGGCCCGGCACCGGTTTTCCACAGCCCCTGTGTGATGGTCGTACCGGTGGCCGGTGGTGCCGTGCCGGCGGGCGGCAGGGTCACGCGGTGCGTGGCAGCCGGTGCCGGCGGGGGCGGTCGGTATGCGACTCGGCGGCCGGGGCACCGTCGCCGGCTGCGCCGGCGCGGCGGGCGGCACGACGGGACCGCAGGACCTCGCGGGCCAGGCGGTCCTCCTGGGCCGTGCGACGCAGTTCGTCGGAGCGCAGGCGGTGCAGTTCGAGGGCGTACATGGCGGGTCCTTCCGGGAGGGACGGTGTCGTCTGCCGCTTTCCGCGACGCCTCCACCCTCGTATCCCGGAGGGGTCCGCCACATCGGGAGAGTGCCGCATCTTCGCGGCGACGGGCGGGCCGCACGCACGCGTAAGGGGCCTTAGGGCGGCGGTGAGTCGCTCACGCGCGCCCTAAGGCCCCCTGGGCTGCGGGCCCCGGCGTGCTCTCAGCCGGTCGAGGGCAGGCCGAGCAGGGCGTCGGAGTACTTCAGGACGGCGAGCAGCAGTCCGATGACGCCGAGCGAGACGCCCGCCCAGGCGACCGACTTGATCCACGCGGCCTGCGGGCGTCCGGGCGTGCCGAACGCGGGCCGGGCCAGCACGACCACGCCGGTGATCAGCGCGGCGAGCGCGAACAGGCCGGCCCACAGGGCGGTGGTGTGCCAGGCGTCGCCGTAGACCTCCTTGATCTGCCGGGCGACGCTCGCGGTGGAGGACGTCTGCAACTGGCCGACGAGCTGTTCGCGCGCGGACGCGACGGTGCCGATCCAGCCGCCGCTGAGCGAGACCAGGCCCAGCGCCGCGGAGACGACGGCGCCGGCGCCCTGGCCGACCCCGGAGGGCGCCTTGCCGCCGGCGGCTTCCGTCGCATCGCCCGCCTCGCCGCCGTCGGCTTCCGCGGCCTCCTCGGCGGCCGGTTCCTCGACGGCCTGGTTCCCGGCGGCCGGGTCACCGGCGGCCTGGTTCCCGGTGGTCTGTTCCCCGGCGGCCTGCTGCGCCGCGGGAGCGGCCGTCGTCGTCTCGTCGTCCTTGCGCGCCCCGGTGCCGGCCTCAGTGCCGCCCGTGGCGTCTTCCGCTGTCTTCGTTGCCATGCCTGGCACCGTACGGACGCTCTCTGAGAGGTCCCTTAATGATCGTCGTGCGCGGTACGCGCGCGTGCCGCACGCCACTCGGGCGCGAGCACCGACCAGATCTCGGTGCTGGTGCGCACGCCCCGGTGCCGGTAGTTCTCGCGGAGCACGCCCTCACGCGTCATGCCGAGCCGCCGGGCCACGTTGATGCTCGGCTCGTTGGCCGAGGACACCTGCCACTCCACCCGGTGCATGCCGCGCTCCTCGAAGGCCCAGTCGAGCAGCACCCGCATCCCGCGCGTGACCAGCCCCCGCCCGGCCGCGGCCGGCTCCAGCCAGCAGCCGGCCTCGCAGACCCCGCCCGGGGTGTCCCAGACGCGGAACAGCAGGCCGCCGACGAGGGTGCCGTCCAGCCATATGCCGTGCAGGCTGCCGGCGTCGGCGGCGCGCTTGTCGGCGTACGCCTTCAGCCAGCCCCGGGCCCCGTCGAGGTCGGACACCACGTCCGCCAGACCGACGTGCCGGCCGATGAACTCCCGGCCCCGGTCGATGGTGGCGAGCAGTTCCTCCGCGTGCCAGACCTCCAGGGGCCGCAGTTCGGCGGCGTCACCGAGCGGTATCGCGTACATCGTGCTGTTGTTCCTTCCGTAGTGCGTGCACCGGGACCCGGCCGGGCCCGTCCTCGCTCGCGCGGCACCGCGGGCGGCGCTTGCCGCGTACGCTGCCCGTGCCCGCCCTCATGCATCTGCTCGGTGCCGCCGACTGGTGGCTGCCCGGCCGGCTGGAGAAGGGGTGTCAGTCGAACTGGTCGCCGAGCGCCATGACCATCGTCCCGGCGATGAGCAGCCACAGGGCCCTGCGGGTACGGCCCTTGGAGCCGAGGAGGGCCGCGAGCGCGCAGACGGCGGCACCGAGGGCGTAGGCCGCCGGCACGCGGGCGGGTGCGGACCCGGTGAGCCGCAGCAGGGAGGCGGCGAGCCCCGCGAGACAGAGGAGCGCTCCGGTACCGGCCGCGGTCCACCGGGCCCGCCGCGCGTCCTCGACGTACCCCTCCGGCTCCTCGGTTATCGGGGGCTCGATGTCGGAATCGGTGCGTCCACTCATGGCGGGCGAGCGTACCGTCCCCGGCCGGAAGGCCCTGGTGCGGGGCGGCACCGGGGGCGCGGGGCGCGAACGGCCCGTACGAAGCCCGGCGGACGGATCGGAGCGGGTTCACGGCCGGGCCGGCACGCGACTCGCTGGGGCTGCCGGGGTCGCCCGGGCGGTGGGGCCCCGCACCTGGCCGTACGGCCCCGGAGGGCGTCCCTCCGGGGCCGTACACCGCCTGCCGTCAGCCCTCGCTGACGCCCAGCTTCTCCAGGATCAGCTCCTTGACGCGGGCCGCGTCGGCCTGGCCGCGGGTGGCCTTCATGACCGCGCCGACCAGGGCGCCCGCCGCGGCCACCTTGCCGCCGCGGATCTTGTCCGCGATGGCCGGGTTGCCGGCGATGGCCTCGTCGACGGCCGTGCCGAGCGCGGAGTCGTCGGAGACGACCTTCAGACCGCGCTTGTCGACGACCTCGTCCGGGGTGCCCTCGCCCGCGAGGACGCCCTCGATGACCTGGCGGGCCAGCTTGTCGTTCAGGTCGCCCTTCGCGACCAGCTCGGTGACCCGGGCCACCTGCTGCGGCGTGATCGCCAGCTCCTCCAGCGCCTTGCCGGACTCGTTGGCGCTGCGCGCCAGTTCGCCCATCCACCACTTGCGGGCGGAGGCCGCGTCGGCACCGGCGTCGATGGTGGCGACGATCGGGTCCAGCGCGCCGGCGTTGAGGATCGCCTGCATGTCGGTGGCGGAGATGCCCCACTCGGCCAGCAGCCGGGTGCGGCGGACCAGCGGCAGCTCGGGCAGGGCCCCGCGGATCTCCTCGACCCACTCGCGCGAGGGCGCGACCGGCACCAGGTCGGGCTCCGGGAAGTACCGGTAGTCCTCGGCCTCCTCCTTCACGCGGCCCGAGGTCGTGGACCCGGTGTCCTCGTGGAAGTGGCGGGTCTCCTGGACGATCGTGCCGCCGCCGGAGAGGACGGCCGCGTGCCGCTGGATCTCGAAGCGGGCCGCGCGCTCCACCGAGCGCAGGGAGTTGACGTTCTTCGTCTCCGAGCGGGTACCGAACTTGTCGGCGTCCTTGGGCATCAGCGACAGGTTCACGTCGCAGCGCATCTGGCCCATCTCCATGCGGGCCTCGGACACGCCGAGCGCACGGATCAGCTCGCGCAGCTCGCGGACGTACGCCTTCGCCACCTCGGGGGCGCGCTCGCCGGCGCCCACGATCGGCTTGGTGACGATCTCGATCAGCGGGATGCCGGCGCGGTTGTAGTCCAGCAGGGAGTGGGACGCGCCGTGGATGCGGCCGGTGGCGCCGCCGACGTGCGTCGACTTGCCGGTGTCCTCCTCCATGTGGGCGCGCTCGATCTCCACGCGGAAGACCTCGCCGTCCTCCAGCTGCACGTCGAGGTAGCCGTTGAAGGCGATCGGCTCGTCGTACTGGGAGGTCTGGAAGTTCTTCGGCATGTCCGGATAGAAGTAGTTCTTCCGGGCGAAGCGGCACCACTCGGCGATCTCGCAGTTCAGCGCGAGACCGATCTTGATCGCGGACTCGACGCCGGTCGCGTTGACGACCGGGAGCGCGCCGGGCAGGCCGAGGCAGACCGGGCAGGTCTGGCTGTTCGGGTCGGCGCCGAGCGCCGTCGAGCAGCCGCAGAACATCTTCGTCTTGGTGCCGAGTTCGACATGGACCTCAAGGCCCATGACGGGGTCGTACGACGCCAGCGCGTCCTCGTACGACACCAGGTCGGTCGTGGTGGTCACGGTGAAAACTTCCCTCTCAGCCCAGCAGGACGTCGTCGTCGCCCAGCCGCTTCAGCTCGCGGTAGAGGATGGCGAGGCCGGTGACGATGCCGGCGGCGGTGACGACGGCGTCGACGAGCCGCAGCGTGTCGTTCTCGGCGCGGGCCTTCTTGATCTGCTTGGCGGCGCCGACCGCGCCGAACGCGGTGGCGGCCATGGACAGGTACGTACCGGACCTGGACTTCTTGAAGCCCTTGGCCTTGGTCAGTGCGCTCACAGCGACGGTGCCTCCTCCAGCAGCGGGTGACCCCACTTTTCCACGAAGGCGGCCTCGACGGCGGCGCCCACCTTGTACAGCCTGTCGTCCTTCATCACCGGGGCGATGATCTGCAGGCCGACCGGGAGGTTGTCCTCCGGGGCGAGGCCGCAGGGCAGGGACATGGCCGCGTTGCCCGCCAGGTTGGTCGGGATGGTGCACAGGTCCGCGAGGTACATCGCCATCGGGTCGTCGGCGCGCTCGCCGATCGCGAAGGCGGTGGTCGGGGTCGTCGGGGAGACGATCACGTCGACCTGCTCGAAGGCCCTGTCGAAGTCCCGCTTGATCAGCGTGCGGACCTTCTGGGCGCTGCCGTAGTACGCGTCGTAGTAACCGCTCGACAGGGCGTACGTGCCGAGCATGACGCGGCGCTTCACCTCGGGGCCGAAGCCCGCCTCACGGGTGAGGGAGGTGACCTCCTCGGCGGAGTGCGTGCCGTCGTCGCCGGTCCGCAGGCCGTAGCGCAGGCCGTCGAAGCGGGCGAGGTTGGAGGAGCACTCGGACGGGGCGATCAGGTAGTACGCCGACAGGGCGAGGTCGAAGGACGGGCAGTCCAGCTCGACGATCTCGGCGCCCAGTTCCTTCAGCAGCTCGACGGACTCGTCGAAGCGCTGGATGACGCCCGCCTGGTAGCCCTCGCCGCGGAACTGCTTGACCACGCCGACGCGCATGCCCTGGACGCTGCCGTTGCGGGCGGCCTCGACGACCGGCGGGACCGGGGCGTCGATGGAGGTGGAGTCGAGCGGGTCGTGACCGGCGATGACCTCGTGCAGCAGGGCGGCGTCGAGCACCGTGCGGGCGCAGGGGCCGCCCTGGTCGAGCGAGCTGGAGAACGCGACCATGCCGTAGCGGGAGACCGCGCCGTACGTCGGCTTCACACCGACCGTGCCGGTGACGGCGGCCGGCTGGCGGATGGAGCCGCCGGTGTCGGTGCCGATGGCGAGGGGCGCCATGTGCGCGGCCAGCGCGGCGGAGGAGCCGCCGCCGGAGCCGCCGGGGATCTTGGTGAGGTCCCAGGGGTTGCCGGTCGGGCCGTAGGCGCTGTTCTCGGTGGAGGACCCCATGGCGAACTCGTCCATGTTGGTCTTGCCGAGGATCACCACGTCGGCGGCCTTCAGCCGCTTGGTGAGCGTCGCGTCGTACGGCGGGATCCAGCCCTCGAGGATCTTCGAGCCGACGGTCGTGGGCACGCCCTCGGTGGTGAAGATGTCCTTGAGCGCCAGCGGGACACCGGCCAGCGGGCCGAGCTTCTCGCCGCGCTCCCGCTTCTCGTCCACGGCACGGGCCTGGGCGAGGGCGCCCTCGCGGTCGACGTGGAGGAAGGCGTGCACCTTCTCGTCGACCGCCTCGATCCGGGCGAGGTGGGCCTCGGTGACCTCGACGGCCGTCAGCTCGCCGGAGGCGATCTTCGCGGCGGTCTCGGCCGCGGTGAGCCTGATGATGCTGTTGTGGTCCGTCATGGCGGTCACTCCTCCCCCAGGATCTGCGGCACCTTGAAACGCTGCTGCTCCTGTGCCGGGGCGCCGGAGAGCGCCTGCTCGGGGGTGAGCGAGGGACGGACCTCGTCCGGCCGCATGACGTTCGTCAGCGGCAGCGGGTGGGAGGTCGGCGGTACGTCTTGGTCGGCGACCTCGCTGACGCGGGCGACCGCGCCGATGATGTCGTCCAGCTGTCCCGCGAAGTGATCGAGTTCTTCGGGCTTCAGCTCCAGACGCGCCAGCCGGGCGAGGTGGGCGACCTCCTCGCGCGTGATGCCAGGCATGCAGCGATCCTCTGGGGTGAGTGTGTGTGGTTTTGGGCCGGGGGCTGGTCGTGCCGTTCCCCTCGTCCGCCCGAAGGGCGGGTCGCGCGGCGGCTGGTGCGTGCGATCGCAAGGCGCCGGAGCGTCCTCGTGGCGGGGCCACGTGGACGGTTCGGCAACGCGGCGAGCGTGCGTGCCGGGCGTCGCGCGACAGACGGGAACGGGACGGCCAGCCCCAATCCTATGGGGCGCGGCCTCGTACCCGTGAAACGGTTTCGCCCGGCCGCGGCCTCACCGGTGCCGGCCGTCCCAGGCGGGGCTTGCCAGGAAGTGGTTGTCGTACAGCTCCTGGACCTCCAGCAGGCTCTCCGGGGTGACCTCGCCGAGGCGGATGCGCTGGAGGTGGCGGAAGTACTCGAAGCGCTCGACGCCCGGGGTGATGACGATGAGCAGGTCCGCGGCGCTGCCGGGGGCGGCGGCGAAGGCGTGGGGCCGGTCCGGCGGGACGATGACCAGGTCGCCGCGCCCGGCGGTGACGACGTCGTCGCCGGACAGCACCTCGGCCTCGCCGTCGAGCAGGTAGAACATCTCGGCCGAGTCGTGGTGCACGTGCGGTCGGGCCCCGTCGGCGCCCTCGGCGAGCGTGACGCGCACGGTGGACAGCGCGCCGCCGCTGGCGCTGCTGTCGGCCAGCAGCCTGACGGCGACGGGCGCGCCGCCGACGACCTCTGCCTCGGCGTCCCGGACCAGCACGGTCTCGTCGAACCTGGGCACGAACAACGACATGGCGGCATCCCCCTTGTGTGTGGCGCCCGCTGCGGGGCGGTCAGACCGCGAAGAGCAGTCCGGCACTGATCAGTACGACGATCGCGGTGGCGAAGTGGATCCCGAAGGCGACGGCTTTCCGCCCGCCGGCGCGCAGGACTATCAGCGTGTCGACGAACGGCACGAGTGCCACGCAGAGCATGAACCACGCCTCGGCGCGGACACCGGCGAAGGCGAGCAGGGCGAGGCCCACCAGGCCGAGGGTGCCGTCCCTCAGTCCCTTGACCGACAGGTAGGCGCGGGCGTCGCCGTGCGGGTCGGCCGGAACTCCGTAGCCGGCCGCCGCGGGACCGGGCCGGAACCAGAACCGGTAGCCGAGGAACACGCAGAACAGGTCGAGCAGGACGGCCAGGGTGTACGCGGTGACGGTCATGTGCGGTGCTCCCCCATCAGTTTTTCTAGCGTTGCTAGCTGTGAGAGCGAAGCTAACAGATCGGCGACAGGTTGGCTAGCATTGCTAGAATCAGGGCATGCCGATCCAGGCGCGCCGGGAGCGCGAACGAGCGGAACGCGCGCGGCTGATCGTCACGGCCGCCCGGGAGCTGGCGGAGGCCGAGGGCTGGGACGCGGTGACCACGCGCCGGCTGGCCGCCGAGATCGAGTACAGCCAGCCGGTCCTCTACAGCCACTTCCAGGGCAAGGGCGCGATCATGGCGGCGGTCGCGGTGCAGGGGTGCGCCGACCTGGCGGCGGAGCTACGGCGGGCCCGAACGGCGGCGCGGGGCACGCGCGGGGCGCTGGCGGCGGTCGCGGAGACGTACACGTCCTTCGGCAGGCGCCGGCCCGCCCTCTACGACGCGATGTTCACCCACCTGGTGGATCTGCCGTTCGCGACGCGGGAAGCGCCGGCGCCCCTGCGGGAGGTCTTCGCCGAACTGCTGCTCGCGGTGGAACCGATCGCGGCCGCGGGCGACGACCCCGGGCTGCTGACGGAGACGTTCTGGGCGGGGCTGCACGGCCTGGTGACGCTGACGCGCGGCGGCCGGCTGCCGGAACGCGCGCACGAGGCACGCCTGGCGCTGCTCATCGGCCACTTCGCGGGGGGCTGACCACCCGGCCGGGAGCTACTCGGCCGCGGGGAGCGCGGCGCGCGGCCGTTGCCAGCCGCGGGAGCCCCGCGCCAGCAGCCAGGCCGTGGTCTCCTCGGGCGGCATCGCCGCGGCGACCAGCCAGCCCTGCACCGCGTCGCAGCCCAGGTCCCGCAGCCGCTCCCACGTCTCGTCGTCCTCGACCCCCTCGGCGACGACCAGCAGGCCCAGGGAGTGCGCGAGATCCACCGTGCAGCGCACGATCTCCGCGTCCTGGGCGTCGACGGCCAGCCGGGCCACGAAGGAGCGGTCGATCTTCAGCTCGCTGACGGGGAGCCGCCGGAGGTGCACCAGCGACGAGTAGCCGGTGCCGAAGTCGTCCAGGGACATCTTCACGCCGTGGCCGGTGAGCCCGGCGAGGGTGTCGGCGGCCCGCTGCGGGTCCTCCAGCAGCACGTGTTCCGTGATCTCCAGCTGGAGCGCCCCGGCGGGGACGCCGTGCCGGGCGAGGCGCGCGGCGACCGACCCGGCGAACCCCGGGGTGTGGACGTCGCGCGGGGAGACGTTGACGGCGACCGGCACCCGCAGCCCCTGCGCGCGCCACCGGGCGACCTGGCCGAGCGCGGTCTCCAGGACGTACTCGGTGAGATGGGGCATCAGCCCCGAGGACTCGGCTATCGCTATGAACTCGTCCGGCGGCACCTTCCCGCGCTCCGGGTGCACCCAGCGGACCAGGGCCTCCAGCCCGGCGACCTGTCCGTCGAAGCGGACCTTGGGCTGGTAGTGGAGCTGCACCTCGTGCGCGTCCAGCGCCCGGCGCAGGTCGCCCAGCAGGCCGAGGCGGTCGGGGGTGTTGGAGTCCCGCTTGGACTCGTAGACCTCGACGCCCGTACGGTCCCTCTTCGCCTGGTACATCGCGACGTCGGCGCGGCGCAGGAGCCCTTCGGCGTCGAGCGCGTGGTCGGGGAAGACGGCGACGCCGGCGCTGGCCTCCAGGACGAGGGTGAGTCCGTCCAGGTCGAGCGGGGAGCTGAGGTCGGTGACGAGGCCGCGGGCGACGCGGGTGGCCGACGTGGTGGAGTCGGCTACGGGCAGTAAGACGGCGAACTCGTCACCGCCGAGCCGGGCGGCCTCGGCGCCGCGCGGCAGGGCGAGTCGCAGCCGGTCGGCGATCTGGAGCAGCAGCCGGTCGCCGGCCAGATGACCGAGGGTGTCGTTCACCGACCGGAAGCGATCGAGGTCGATCAGCATGAGGGCGGAGCGCGCCCCGATGCGGTCGGCGTCGTCCAGGGCGGTCCAGATGCGTTCCAGCAGCCACTGCCGGTTGGGCAGCCCGGTCAGCGGGTCGCGCAGCTGCTCCTCGGCGCGGGCGCGGGCCATCCACAGCGTGGAGTCCAGGGCGATGAGCGGGATGGCGAACAGCGGCAGCAGGACCGGCTGGGTGTCGGCGACGACGCACAGCAGGGGCGCGATGCCGAGCAGGGCGACGGCGACCAGGCCCTGCCGGACCAGGGCGGTGCGGGCGACGGTGGGCACCCCGCCGCCGCGCGGGGCGTACAGGTACCACAGCAGGCCGCGGCTGACGGCGAGGTAGGCGAACGCGACCAGCACGATCTCGGGTGCCGCGACGACGCTCCAGGTGCCGGGCCGCCAGGGCTCCTCGACGCTCGGGACCCGGCCGAACGCGCCGAGCAGCAGGGCGCCGACGCCGATGCCGAGGATGTCGACCGCGCCGTGCAGCACCCCTTGCCGCCAGCGGTTGCGGCGGGCGATGCCGACCAGGACGACGACGGTGAGGCTGACCAGGCCGGCGGGCAGCCAGCCGTACAGCAGCAGGACGGCGAGGGTGAGGGCGGCGCCCGATCCGGTGCCGCCCCACCAGCGGGCGCGGCCCAGCATGACGAGGTGGCCGACGATGACGCCGGTGAGCAGGGCCAGCGACCAGCCGACCGTGCCGCCGGGGAAGAGGGCGTGGTGGCCGGTGTAGGCGCGGTAGAACCCTGCGCCCAGGACGAGTCCGGCGGCGGTCACGGCGGCCGCGGGCAGGGCGGGCCAGGACAGGTGCCGTTCGGCGTCGGCCCCGGCGAGGCCGGGGGCGGGCGCGACGGCGGACAGGGAGGCGCGGGCGTCGGTGGCCGCGCCCGGTCCGGCCGGGCGCTGCCGCACGGCCGTGCGCCCGTCGTCCCGTCCGGTCCACCGGTTGACCCGCCACGCGCCCGCGCGGCGGCGCAGGCGCAGCCATGAGTCCGGGGCGGCGCTCTCGGTCGGTTCCATTCCCGTCCCTCTCACAGCCGGCGGTGCCCACGCCACGCGGCCCGATGCCCGACAACCATCAGCGGCTCCGCGTCGAAGAAACCTTCCCCGTGCCTGTGGAGGGCACGGAAATGCCCCAGCCGTAGCTGGGCACGGCAGGCGCACACCTCAACAGTAGGCCGCGGAAGGCTTCCACGGGCAGCGGTCTCCGACGGTTGCCCGAATGCGCCCGGGCCACCCGTATGCATCTGATATGCGCCGATCGGGTGGCCTTCAACCGCTACTCCCCGGTCGGAAGCGCGACTTCGGCCGCCGCTTCGGGGCCCTGTTCCAACAGGACGCCGAAACCGTCCTCGTTCAGCACGGGAACCTTCAGCTGCATGGCCTTGTCGTACTTCGATCCGGGGTTGTCACCCACAACGACGAACGAGGTCTTCTTCGACACCGAACCGGTCACCTTCGCGCCCTGGCGCTGCAACGCCTCCTTGGCGCCGTCCCGGGTGAAGTGCTCCAGCGTGCCGGTGACGACGACCGTGAGCCCCTCCAGCGGACGCGGTCCCTCCTCCTCGCCGGACGACTGGTCCTCCAGGGGGACGCCCGCCGCCTTCCACTTGCGGACGATCTCGCGGTGCCAGTCCTCGGCGAACCACTCCTTGAGCGCGGCGGCGATGATGGGGCCGACGCCGTCGGTGGCCGCCAGCTCCTCCTCGGTCGCCTGTTCGATGCGGTCGACGGACCGGAACTCGCGGGCCAGCGCCTGCGCGGCCACCGGTCCCACGTGCCGGATCGACAGCCCGTTCAGGAAGCGGGCCAGCGGACGCGACTTGGCCGCCTCGATGTTCGCCAGCAGGGCGAGGGTGTTCTTCTTCGGCTCGCCCTTCTGGTTGGCGAAGACCGTGACGACCTTCTCCTCGCCGGTCTTCGGGTCGCGCTTGGGCAGGCCGCTGTCCGGGTCGAGGACGTATGCCTTGATGGGCAGCAGCTTCTCCACCGTCAGGTCGAACAGGTCGCCCTCGTCCACCAGCGGCGGGTCGGCCGGCTCCAGCGGGCGGGTGAGCGCGGCGGCGGCCACCGCGCCGAAGTGCTCGATGTCCAGGCACTCCCGGCCGGCGAGATAGGACACCCGCTCACGCAACTGGGCAGGACAGCCACGGGCGTTGGGGCAGCGGAGGTCGATGTCGCCCTCCTTCATCGGCCGCAGCGGCGTCCCGCACTCGGGGCACTCGCCCGGCATCACGAACTCCCGCTCGCTGCCGTCCCTGAGGTCGACCACCGGACCGAGGATCTCCGGGATGACGTCACCGGCCTTGCGCAGGACCACGGTGTCGCCGATGAGCACGCCCTTGGCCTTGACGACCTCCTGGTTGTGCAGGGTGGCGAACTCCACCTCGCTGCCCGCGACCGTGACCGGCTCGACCTGCGCGTACGGGGTGACGCGGCCCGTGCGGCCGACGCCCACCTTGATGTCGACGAGCTTGGTGTTGACCTCCTCCGGCGCGTACTTGTAGGCGATCGCCCAGCGCGGTGCCCGCGCGGTGGAGCCGAGCCGGCCCTGGAGGCGGATCTCGTCCAGCTTGACCACGACACCGTCGATCTCGTGCTCGACGGAGTGGCGGTTCTCGCCGTAGTACGCGATGAACTCCCGTACGCCGGCGAGGTCGTCGACCACGCGGTTGTGCGGGGAGGTGGGCAGGCCCCAGGTCTTCAGCAGGTCGTACGCCTGCGAGAGCCGGGTCATGCCCGAGAAGCCCGCCAGGGCGCCGATGCCGTGGACGACCATGTGCAGCGGGCGGGTCGCGGTGACCCTCGGGTCCTTCTGGCGCAGCGAACCGGCGGCGGCGTTGCGGGGGTTGGCGAAGGGCTTGTCGCCGGCCGCGACCAGGCGTTCGTTCAGTTCGAGGAACTTCTCCATCGGGAAGTAGACCTCGCCGCGGATCTCCACCAGGTCGGGCACCTTGTCGCCGTTCAGGCGGTCCGGGATCTCCGCGATCGTCCGGACGTTCGGCGTGATGTCCTCGCCGGTGCGGCCGTCGCCGCGGGTGGCCGCGCGCGTGAGCCGGCCCTTCTCGTAGGTGAGGTTGACCGCGAGGCCGTCCACCTTCAGCTCGCACAGGAAGTGGTACGCCTGGTCGCCCAGCTCCCTGGCGACGCGGTCGGCCCAGGCGGCCAGGTCGTCGTCGTTGAACGTGTTGTCGAGCGAGAGCATCCGCTCGCGGTGCTCGACCGCCGTGAACTCCGTCTCGTACGACCCCGAGACCTTCTGGGTGGGCGAGTCCGGGGTGCGCAGCTCCGGGTACCGCTCCTCCAGGGCCTCCAGGGACTTCAGGAGCTGGTCGAACTCCGCGTCGCTGATGACGGGAGCGTCCTTCACGTAGTACCGGAAGCGGTGCTCCTCGACCTGCTCCGCCAGCTGCGCGTGCTTGTCGCGGGCCTCGGCGGGCACCGCCGTCGTCTCCGCCTGCTTGTCGCCGGCCACCGTGTTGTCCTCCCGTTACTCAGGGTTGTCCGCGAGGGATCTCGCCGCCCGGACGCAGTGGGCGAGCGCCTGGCGCGCGTACGCGGGGGAAGCGCCCGCCAGACCGCACGCCGGGGTGACCGTGACCGCCTCCGCGAGCAGCCCCGGACGCAGCCCCAGCCTGCGCCACAACGTCCTGACACCCATGACGCTACCGGCAGGGTCTGACAACGGGCCGTCCGTGCCCGGCACGACACCGGCGAACAGCCGAGTACCGCCCTCCACGGCCTCGCCGATCGCCTCGTCGTCACGCTCGGTGAGGAGCGCGAGGTCGAAGGAGACGGCCGCCGCGCCGGCCCGCCGCAGCAGGGCGAACGGCACGTCCGGGGCGCAGGAGTGCACCACTACCGGCCCGCCGGCGTGGGTGCCGGCGACGTCCCGGAGGGTGGCCTCCACGATCTGCCGGTCCACGGCCCGGTGGGTGCGGTAACCGCTCGCCGTACGGACCTGCCCGCGCAGGACGGCCGTGAGGGAGGGTTCGTCGAGCTGGAGGACGATCCGGGCGCCCGGGACGCGGCGCCGCACCTCGTCGAGGTGCAGCCGCAGGCCCTCGGCGAGCGAGGCGGCGAGGTCCCGGCAGGCGCCGGGGTCGGACAGGGCGGCCTCGCCGTTCTTCAGCTCCAGGGCGGCGGCCAGCGTCCACGGCCCGACCGCCTGCACCTTCAGGTCGCCCTCGTAGCCCTGGGTGTACTCCTCCAGGGCGTCCAGGTCCTCGCCGAGCCAGGATCTGGCCCGCCTGGTGTCCCGGCCCGGCCGGTCCCCGATCCGCCACCCGCTGGGCTCCACGCGCGCGTAGAGCTCGACCAGCATCCCGGCGGTGCGGCCGATCATGTCGGCGCCGGGCCCGCGCGCGGGCAGCTCCGCGAGGAACGGGAAGTCCTCGAAGGATCCGGTGGCGGTCTTGGCGGCTTCTCTCGCGTCCCCGCCGGGCAGGGAACCGACGCCGGTGGCCCCCGGGAACCTGAACTGGCTGTTTTCGCTCACCAGCGAAGCCTACGGAACCCTCCGGACGAGGTCAGCGCCCCGGACGTACCGTCAGGTCGTTGATCTCCGCGTCCCTCGGCAGGTCCAGGGCGGTCAGGATCGCCGTGGCGACCGACTCGGGGTCGATCCACTTCGACGGGTCGTACTCCTTGCCCTCCTGCTGGTGCACCTTGGCCTGCATGGGGCTCGCGGTGCGGCCGGGGTAGACCGAGGTGACGCGGACGCCGTTCGCGTGCTCCTCCTGGCGCAGGGAGTCGGCGAGGGCCTTCAGGCCGTGCTTGGAGGCGGCGTACGCGGACCACCCCGCACTGGCGGAGAGGCCGGCGCCGGAGTTGACGAAGATCACATGGCCGCGGGCCGCCCGGAGCTGCGGCAGGAAGTGCCGGGTCAGCTCGGCGGGGGCGATGAGGTTGACGTTGAGCTGGTGGCGCCAGGACTTCGGGGTCAGCTCGCCGACGCCGCCGAGGTCGACGACTCCGGCGATGTGCAGCAGGGAGTCGATCCGGTCCGGGAGCGTCTGGTGTGAGAACGCCCAGGACAGCTTGTCCGGGTCCGCCAGGTCGCCGACGAGGGTGCGCGCGCCGGGGAACCCGGCCGCCAGTTCCTTCGCCCGGCCCGCGTCGCGCGCGTGGAGCACGATCTCGTCCCCGCGCGCGTGCAGCCGGCGGGCCACGGCCGCGCCGATGCCGGAACCGGCTCCGGTGATCACATGAGTAGCCATGACCGCCATGCTCGCATCACCGGACGCCGGGTCCCGCGGCGGTGGCCGCTCAGGCCGCGGACTCCAGGTACGCGAGGGCCCGGACCGGCTCGTCGGCGAAGAAGACCAGTTCGGCCAGCGGGCGCGGCAGGAAGCCCTCGGCCTCCATGCGGCGGAACTGCTCGCGCAGGCCGTCGTAGAAACCCGCCGTGTTCAGCAGCACGACGGGCTTCTCGGTGCGGCCGTGCTTCTTCAGCTCCAGGATCTCGGTGGCCTCGTCCAGCGTGCCGGTGCCGCCCACCATGATCACCACGGCGTCGGCCTTCTCCAGCAGCAGCTTCTTGCGTTCGGCGAGGTCGGCCGCGATGATCATCTCGTCGGCGCCGGGCCGCGCCTTGTTCGCCAGGAACTCCACGGAGACGCCCAGCAGCCTGCCGCCCGCCTCCTGCACACCGTCGGCGACCACCTTCATCAGACCGACGTCGGAACCGCCCCAGACGAGCGTGTGGCCGGCCTTGCCGAGGAGTTCCGCGAACTCGCGCGCGGGGCGGGTGTAACGCTCGTCGAGGTCGGCGGCGGACAGGAAGACGCAGATGTTCATGGCCTCTACCGTACGGGCCCCGCGCCGGACGGGAAGAAGCACGGCCCCTCCCGGCGCTGGAAACGGTATGACCCAAGGACACACGATCACGATCCAGAAGAGCGAGCGGCACGTGCGCGTGGTGCGCGGCGACCAGGTGCTCGCGGAGTCCGACCGGCCCCTGGAGCTGCGCGAGACGGGCTGCCCGGTCAGGTACTACATCCCCGCCGAGGACGTCCGCCTCGATCTGCTGACGCCCTCCGACACGCACACGGTGTGCCCCTTCAAGGGCACGGCGTCCTACTGGTCGCTGCCGGACGCGCCGGACCTCGTCTGGGCGTATCCGGACCCCAAGGACGGGGTGGCGGAGATCAAGGACCACTACTGCTTCTACGACACCGAGGTCGCATGACCACCCCCGGCATCGCCGTGTCGTGACCGATGAGCGCCGTGCCGTGCGGCAGTCTGCACGGCCATGGACAAGAAGACGACTTCCCGCGACGGCACCCCCCTCGCATACCAAGTGATCGGCCAGGGGCCCACGGTGATCCTGGTGAGCGGCGCGATGTCCACCGGCGGCACCGTGGCGCCCCTGGCCCAGCGCCTCGCGGACCGCTGCACGGCTGTCGTCTACGACCGCCGGGGCCGCGGCGCGAGCGGCGACACGGCGCCGTACGAGGTCGACCGCGAGATCGAGGACCTGGCCGCGCTGATCGACGCGGTGGGCGGCGAGCCGGCGCTCTTCGGGGTCTCCTCGGGCGGCGCGCTGGTCCTGCGCGCGGCGGCGAGCGGGCTGCCCGTCGCCCGCGCGGCGGTCTACGAGGTGCCCTACGCCGACCACCTGGCGGGCGGCGCCACCCGTGAGGCCACCTACAAGGAGCAGTTGGGCAGGGCGCTCGGCGAGGGCCGGCGCGGGGACGCGGTGGAGCTGTTCCTGCGCCTGACGGGCCTCGGCGAGGAGATGATCCAGCGTGCCCGGGAGTCGCCGATGTGGGCCGGCATGGAGGCGGTCGCCCCCAGCCTCGCCCACGACGACGCGGTCATGGGCGACGGCCTGCTCCCCCGGGACCGGCTCGCCGCGATCGGCGCACCCGTGCTCGCGGTCGCGGGCGGCGCGAGCCCCGGGTGGATGCGCGCGGCCTCCCGGGAGATCGCCCAGACGGTGCCCCAGGGCACGTACCGGGTCCTGGAGGGCCAGACCCACGTGGTGGAACCGGACGTGCTGGGGCCGGTGCTGGCGGAGTTCTTCGCGGGCTAGCCCCGCCGTCCTCCCAGGACGGGGGGCCGGTTCAGACCGCCGCGGCCGTCGCGCGCGTGGTCGACGCGATCGTCGCCGAGCCCACTACGCGCGTGCCGTCGTACAGGACGATCGCCTGGCCGGGGGCGACGCCGCGCACCGGCTCGGTGAAGGTGACGCGCAGTGTGCCGTCGACGGGCTCGGCGGTCACCTCGGTCTCGCCGCCGTGCGCGCGCAGCTGGGCGGTGTAGGTGCCGGGGCCGGTGGGGGCGGTGCCGCACCAGCGGGGCTTGATCGCGGTGAGGCCGGTGACGTCCAGGGCGTCGGCCGGGCCGACGGTGACCGTGTTGGTGACCGGGGAGATGTCCAGGACGTAGCGCGGCTTGCCGTCCGGGGCCGGCGTGCCGATCCGCAGGCCCTTGCGCTGGCCGATGGTGAAGCCGTACGCGCCCTCGTGCGTGCCCAGCTTGGCGCCGGACTCGTCCACGATGTCGCCCTCGGCCTTGCCGAGCCGCTTGGCCAGGAAGCCCTGGGTGTCGCCGTCGGCGATGAAGCAGATGTCGTGCGAGTCGGGCTTCTTGGCCACGGCCAGGCCCCGGCGCTCGGCCTCCGCGCGGATCTCCTCCTTGGTGGTGACCGTGTCGCCGAGCGGGAACAGCGCGTGCGCGAGCTGCCTCTCGTCCAGGACACCGAGGACGTACGACTGGTCCTTCGCCATGTCGGAGGCGCGGTGCAGCTCGCGGGAGCCGTCCGGGTTCACGATCACCTTGGCGTAGTGGCCGGTGCAGACGGCGTCGAAGCCGAGGGCCAGCGCCTTGTCCAGCAGCGCGGCGAACTTGATCTTCTCGTTGCAGCGCAGGCACGGGTTCGGGGTGCGGCCGGCCTCGTACTCGGCGACGAAGTCCTCGACGACGTCCTCGCGGAAGCGGTCGGCGAGGTCCCAGACGTAGAACGGGATGCCGATGACGTCGGCCGCGCGGCGGGCGTCGCGCGAGTCCTCGATGGTGCAACAGCCCCGCGCGCCGGTGCGGAACGACTGCGGGTTCGCGGAGAGCGCGAGGTGGACGCCGGTGACGTCGTGGCCTGCTTCCGCGGCGCGCGCGGCGGCGACGGCGGAGTCGACTCCGCCGGACATGGCGGCGAGGACGCGGAGGGGGCGGGTGCGCTGCGGGGTGTCAGTCATAGCCCTTCCAGGGTACGGGGCGCGGGAACCGCGTCGGCCTGATATCCGTTGACGATCGCAGAGGGTGACGACGGGCCGGTGACACCGGCGGCGACGGGGGCGGACATGGGCACGGCGAAGGACGACGCGGACCGGCGGCTGGGCCGGCGGGCGCTGCTGGCCGGCGGGGCCGCGGCGGCCGTGGGCACGGCCGTGCTGGCCCGGCAGGAGCTGTCGCGGCTGTGGTGGCGGATGCCCGGGGTGGGCAAGCCGCGGGTGGCGGGCGCGGTGGACTTCCGGGGCGCGCGCTGGGTGGGGGCCTCGGCGGCGAACTACCGGCTCGCGGACCGGCCGTCCGACTACCGGGTGGACCGGGTGGTCGTCCACGTCACCCAGGGCGGCTACGCGTCCGCGGTGAAGGTCTTCCGGGACCCGGGGCACGGGGCGGCGGCGCACTACATCGTGCGCAAGGACGGGCGGGTCACCCAGCTGGTCCGGGAGCTGGACGTGGCCTTCCACGCGGGCAACCGGGAGTACAACGAACGCAGCGTCGGGATAGAGCACGAGGGCTTCGTGGAGGACGCCTCGTCGTTCACGGACGAGATGTACGCGGCCTCGGCGCGGCTGACGGCGGCCATATGCGAGCGGTACGGCATGCCCGTGGACCGCGAGCACATCATCGGGCACGTGGAAGTGCCGGGCACGGACCACACCGATCCGGGGCGGTTCTGGGACTGGGACCGGTACATACGCCTGGTCCGGGCCGAGCGGGAGAAGGCCGAGCGGGAGAGGGCACGGGCGTCCGCGTCCCCCCGCGCGGCTACGTGAGCCCGGCCGCGCGGGCGCGTTCCACCGCCGGGCCGATCGCCTTGGCCACGGCCTCGACGTCCGCCTCCGTGGAGGTGTGGCCGAGGGAGAAGCGCAGGGTGCCGCGGGCCAGGTCCGGGTCGGTGCCGGTGGCGAGGAGGACATGGCTGGGCTGGGCGACGCCCGCGGTGCAGGCGGAGCCGGTGGAGCACTCGATGCCCTGGGCGTCCAGCAGGAGCAGCAGGGAGTCGCCCTCGCAGCCGGGGAAGGTGAAGTGGGCGTTGGCCGGGAGCCGGCCCTCGGGCGCCGGGTCGCCGCCGAGGATCGCGTCCGGTACGGCACGGCGCACGGCGTCGACCAGCTGGTCGCGCAGGGCGCCGATCTCGCGCGCGAACCACTCGCGCTGTTCGGCGGCGAGCCGGCCGGCGACGGCGAAGGAGGCGATGGCCGGGACGTCCAGCGTGCCGGAGCGCACGTGCCGCTCCTGGCCGCCGCCGTGCAGGACGGGTACGGGGGTGTGCTCGCGGCCGAGGACCAGCGCGCCGATGCCGTACGGCCCGCCGATCTTGTGCCCGGAGACGGTCATGGCGGCCAGGCCCGAGGCTTCGAAGTCGACCGGGACCTGACCGAAGGCCTGGACCGCGTCGGCGTGCAGCGGGATGCCGAACTCGGCGGTGACGTCGGCCAGTTCACGGACCGGCATGACCGTGCCGATCTCGTTGTTGGCCCACATCACGGTGGCCAGGGCGACGTCGGCGGGGTTGCGGGCGATGGCCTCGCGCAGCGCCTCGGGGTGGACGCGGCCGTAGGAGTCGACGGGGAGGTACTCGACGGTGGCGCCCTCGTGCTCGCCGAGCCAGTGCACGGCGTCCAGCACGGCGTGGTGCTCCACGGGGCTGGCCAGGACGCGGGTGCGGGCCGGGTCGGCGTCGCGGCGGGACCAGTACAGGCCCTTGACGGCGAGGTTGTCGGCCTCGGTGCCGCCGGAGGTGAGGACGACCTCGCTGGGGCGGGCGCCGAGGGCTTCCGCGAGGGTCTCGCGGGACTCCTCGACCGTACGGCGTGCCTGGCGGCCGGATGCGTGGAGGGAGGAGGCGTTGCCCGTGATGCTCAACTGGGCGGTGAATGCCTCCGCCGCCTCCGGGAGCATCGGGGTGGTCGCGGCGTGGTCGAGGTAAGCCATGGTGAGCCGATTCTACGGCTCCCCTGCGGCCGGCTTCGGCCGCGAGGGCGTGCCGGTGGCTCCGCGCCTTGCGTGGGCCGCGCCTGGGCGCGTTGCGCTGGCCGCGCCTGGGCCGCGTTGCGTTGGTCGCACCTCGGCGCCTTGCCTGGCCGCACCTGGGCTTGGTGGCGGCGCACCCGGCGCTGCCCGCCATGCCCACCCGTTCCGCCCTGCGGAACGATTGCCCACGGCGGGTACCGCGACGTCGGGGGCCTGGGCCGTGTTGGCGTCCGTGGTGCGCCAGGGCGTGCCGGGGGACGTCACAGGCTCCAGGACACCGTGCCCGAGACTTCCATCGCGATCAGCAGGGCCGCCAGGTCGGCGACGCCCAGGGTCAGGCCGAGGTAGGCGCGGCCCCGGCGGGTCGTGCCGCGCCAGAGGGCGACCGCGGCCAGGACGATGGCGACCGGGCCGAGGAAGAGGTTGAGCACGAGCAGGCCGAGGAGGCCGAGGATGAAGGACGCGACGGCCATGCCGTCGGCGTCGCGGGGGCGCGGGCGGGCGGCGGCGTGGGTGCGGCCGGTGGCCGGTGCGGTGAGGTGCATGGCGCTCAGCTCCTGGAGTGCTTTCCGGTGGTCGGCTGGCCGGGGTCCGGGGTCAGTGGGCCGAGGTGCGGCGGCGGCGCTCGCGGATCGCAAAGACGCCGAGCCAGACGGCGATGACGGCGGCCAGGACGGCGGTGACGGTCAGCGGCGCGTGAGCGACGGTGCCCAGCACGACGCCGAGCAGCATGAGTGCGGCGACGAGGAACAGCATGGGATCAGATCCCCCCTCCGATATGCCTCGTGTTCAGCCGGTGTGACGTTTGGGTGAACAGTTGTAGTAACAGTTGTTCACTGACTTCGAGTGTAGCGCTCCCGACGGCTTTTCAATTCCGGAGAACAGTTGTTAACTGGATGACATGAGTCACACCGTCGGCATCCGGCAGGCCCAGAAGCAGAAGACCCGGCAGGCGTTCCTCGACGCGGCCCTCGCGCTGCTGGAGGAACAGAGCCTGAGCAGCCTGGGTCTGCGCGAGGTCACCCGGGCCGTCGGTGTCGCCCCGACGGCCTTCTACCGGCACTTCCGCTCGACCGCCGACCTCGGGGTCGCCTTGGTCGACGAGGCGCTGGGCAGCCTGCATCCGATGGTGCGGACGACGGTGTCCGCGACGGGCGACAGTGAGGAACGCATCGCGCGCGCCGTCGAGTTGATCGCCCGTCACGTAGACGCGTACCCCGCACATGTCCGGTTTATCGCCCGGGAACGGCATGGCGGGGTCCAGCCGGTGCGCGAGGCCATCCGGGCCCAGCTGCACCGGTTCGCCGAGGAGGTGAAGGCCGAGCTGGCCAAGGACCCGGAGGCGGCGGGCTGGAGCGACGACGACCTGCTGATGCTCGCGCACCTCTACGTCGACCAGATGCTCATCACCGCCTCCCTGTTCCTCGAGGCGCTGGAGGCCCCGGCACAGGAGCGGGAGCGGGTGGCACAGCTCGCCACCCGCCAGCTGCGGCTGATCAGCATCGGCCGCGCCCACTGGCTGGACTGAGCCGTCCCGTCACGCCCGGCCGCGGCTCAGCGCTGCTCGTACAGGGCCGTGACGGAGCGGGCCCCGGCCAGCAGTTCCGCGCGGGCCTCGGGCGGGTCCAGGATCTCCACCCGGTCGGAGAACGCGAGGAGCTGGCGCACGGCGCGCAGCACCGGGTAGGCCAGCCGGGCGGTGACCCACTCGCCCGCGCCGTCGTCCTCGGGCGGAGCCGTCAGCTGTGCGGCGGCCATGCGCTGGAACATGTCGAGCAGTTCCCGCCGTACCCGCACGGTGACCTCGACCTCGTTCTCCCGCTCCTCCACCTGCCGGCGCAACAGCTCCCAGAGGCCGGCGAGTTCGATCCCGGGCCGGCGCCGCACGGGCTCGTCCAGCGGCCGGGCCGAGCGCACCCGGTCGGCGCGGAACAGCCGGGGCCGGCCGCGCCGGTCGGCGACCAGGTACCAGACCCCGGCCTTGGCGACGAGACCGTAGGGGTCCACCGTGTACGTCCGCGGTTCCCGCTCCCCGCTGTGCCGGTAGCGCAGTGCCAGACGCCGGTCGGAGAAGACCGCGTCCTGGAGCACGTCCAGGTCGGCGGCCTGCCGCGGGCCGCTCTTCCAGCGGGTGGCGTCGACCAGGACGCGGCGGCTGGTCACCTCGGCGGCGGGCCGGTGCGGCGCCGGCAGCGCGGCCATCACCTTGCGCAGGGCCGAGCCGAGGGCCGCGTCGAGGCCGAGCGCGGCATGGGCGCCCTGCGCGGCCAGGACGAACAGGGCGCGGGACTCGTCGGCGGTCAGCCCGGTGACGTCGGTGCGGAAGCCGGGGAGGAGTTCGATGCCACCGTGCCGGCCGCGCTCGGCGTACACCGGGACGCCGGCGGCGGACAGTGCCTCGACGTCCCGGTAGATGGTGCGGACCGACACCTCCAGCCGGTCGGCGAGTTCGGGCGCGGGGACACGGCCCCGGGTCTGGAGGAGCAGCAGGATCGACAGCAGCCGGTCGGACTTCACCGCGCCAGGATCGCGCCGCCGCCGGGTGCCGGACAAATCCTGACGCCAGTTGTCAGGTTATCCGGGCATCCTCGCCTCACCGACCGAGGGAGAGACACATCATGACCAGCACCGGCAGCACCGGCTTCGTCGACCCGCGCCCCGTCTACGTCCGCGCCACCGAGCAGGCGGCCGCCCTGATCAGGACCGTGCGCCCCGAGGACCTGACCCGGCCGACGCCCTGTGCCGAGTTCGACGTCCGGGACCTGTTGAGCCACGTCGTCGGCGGCACCCGGCGGATCGCGGTGGTGGGCGAGGGCGGCGACGGGCTCGCCGTGCAGCCGACCGCCGACGGCGTCGCGGACGACGGCTGGGCCGCGGCCTACGACGAGGTGCGGGTCCGTGTCCTCGCGGCCTGGGAGAGCGACGCGCGGATGGTGGCTCCGGTGCGGGTGCCCTGGGGCGAGGTCCCCGGCCACGCGGCGCTCTCCGGTTACGTCATGGAGGTCGTCACGCACACCTGGGACCTGGCCGAGGCGATCGGGGTCCCCACGGGCGAACTCGACGCGGAGCTGGCCGAGTTCGCGCTGGCGACGGCCCGCGCGGTGCTGCCGGACACCCGGCCCCGCGACGCGGAGACGCCCTTCGGGGCCCGCCGCGAGGCGCCGCCGGCGGCCGGCCCCTACGAGCGGCTGGCGGCCTGGCTGGGGCGCGAGCCGCTCAGCCGAGTCTGACCCGGGCCAGCTGGCGGGACTGGGCGACCAGGCGGTCCGCGCTGTCCCACACCTCGGCGTCCTCCTCCAGGAAGCCGCCGGCCAGGTTGCGGGTGGTGATGGACACCCGCAACGGGCCCGGGGCCGGCCGGTGACGGACGTGCACGGTCAGTTCCACGGTCGGCACCCAGCCCTTCAGGCCCAGCTCGAAGGCGGTGGGCGGCAGGGCGTCCACGGCCAGGAGCAGCGAGAGCGGGTCGGCGTCCCGCCCGTCGGCAAGCCCGAACCAGGCACGCATCTCGCCCCTCCCGGACGGCGTGCCCAGCGCCCAGCCGAGGGTGGCGGGGTCGAGCTTGAGCATCAGCCGGTCGGCGATGGCGGAGCCGCCCTCGACCGGGGACGGCCCGTCCTCGGAGCCGAAGCACTGCTCCAGCGGGGGCATCGCGGGCGAGGTGGCGGTCGTGCGGACGTCGTCGGGGAGGGCGGCGAGGTCGCCGTAGGAGGCGAGGACGCGGATGCGTTCGACCTCGTTGCCCTCCTCGTCGTACTGGAAGAGCGAAGCCTGGCCGGTGGAGAGGGTGCGGCCGGTGCGGACGGTCGTGGTGCGGACGACCGCCGGGCCGGGCCGGGAGGCGGTCAGGTAGTGCGCGGTGACGGAGAAGGGGTCCGGGTGCGGGAGGGCGTCCGCGAGGGCCCGGCCGAGCACGGCCAGCAGGTAGCCGCCGTTGACGGCGCCGAGGATGGTCCAGCCGGCCGACAGGCCGGTGTCGTAGACGCCGGGCCCGCGCCGGGTGACCGCGGTGTCGCGGTCGAACTCGCTGTCGCCGATCAGGGCCCGCGACGGGGAAGGGGCGGAAGCTGCTTCTGGCATGGCTGCACGGTACAGCAGACAACTACTAAGCGGTAGCTTTTTTGCCTGGCGGCGGGGTTCCCAGCAGTCGGTCCGCTCCGGCCCCCGGGTGAGGTTCCGGCAATTTCTCGGTAAGTGTCCGGACCTGTCCACAACCTCCGGCGGCGGATCGCCCTCTATGGGGACATGAGCCTCACCGGGACTCCGTTCCTCTACACGACCGTCCTGCTCTCGGTCGTCGCCCTCATACTGCCGCTCGTCCTGTGGTCGCGGATGCGCGGGCCCAAGCCCCTGCGGATCACGGCCCGGGTCCTCATGCTGCTGTTCGCCCAGGGCACGGCCGTCACCCTGGTCTTCGTACTGGTCAACAACCAGAACAACCTCTACGACAACTGGGCCGACCTGCTCGGCACCGGCGACCACGTCCAGCGGGCCGCCGACCTCGGCAAGGACGGCACCGGCGGCATCACGGTGACCCGGCTGCCGAAGGTCAGGCAGACCTTCACGGCCGCCGACGGGCCCGGCATGCGCGCGGCCGGCGGGGTCCGCGTCACCCAGCTCAGGGGCCGGGTCTCGGGCGTGAACGCCGAGGTCTACGTCTGGCTGCCGCCGCAGTACGGCGACCCGGCCTACCGGAACAAGAAGTTCCCGGTGGTCGAGCTGCTGCCGGGCTACCCCGGTTCCGCTAAGGCGTGGTTCGGGTCGCTCAAGGCCCACGAGCAGCTGCTGCCGCTGATGAGGAGCGGCCGGGTGGCGCCGTTCATCCTCGTCGCCCCGCGCACCAACCTGCTGGCCGGCGTGGACACGGGCTGCGCCAACGTCCCGGGGCAGGTCAACGCCGACAGCTGGCTCAGCGTCGACGTCCCGAAGATGGTCATGGACAACTTCCGCGCCGAGCCCGCCCCCCAGGGCTGGGCGGTGGCCGGGTACTCGGCGGGCGCGCACTGCGCGGTGAAGCTCGCCGTGGCCCACCCCGACCGGTACCGGGCCGCGGTGAGCCTGTCCGGCTACAACGACCCGATCGGCGAACGCGACTCCCTCGCCGCCCAGACCCCCGCCCTGCGCGCCGCGAACAACCCCTATCTGCTGCTCAGGCAGGAGGCCGTGCCGCCCCGGATCGCGCTGTACCTCTCCGGCGAGTCCGGCGACGGCTACCAGGCGGGCATGGCCCTGGAGGCCGTCGCCAAGGCGCCGACCACCGTGCGGGTGGTGTTCCTGCCGCGCAGCGCGGGCGGTCACACCATGGCGCTGTGGCGCCCCCAGGTCGACACCGTCTTCCGCTGGCTGACCCTCCAGATGGGCCAGGGCCACGCCAGGGGCCGGGACACCTCGGTCGCCGGGAGGGCCCCCGGGGCTACTCCTCCGTCACCGTCGACCGGCGGTTCCACGCGCGCGGCGCTCGCCAGTGGAACCGCATCGCGAGCAGGCGCAGCACGAAGGCCGTGATCACCGCGAGCCCGCTGGTGAACGGGGTCAGGACGTCGTAGCGGATGCACAGCACGACCATCGTGGCGCCGACCATCGCCGGGACCGCGTACAGGTCGCGGTCCCAGCGCAGCAGCGAGGGCACCTCGTTGGCCAGCACGTCCCGCAGGACGCCGCCGCCCACGGCGGTGGCGAGGCCCAGCGTCGCCGACGCGGTCAGGCCGAGACCGTAGCTGTACGCCTTCGTCGTACCGCTGACGCAGAACAGGCCGAGGCCGGCCGCGTCGAAGACGAGCACCGCCGCCTGGATGCGCTCCACGTGCGGGTGCAGGAAGAAGACGACGAGCGTGGCGAGCAGCGGGGTGAGGAAGTACCCCAGGTCCGTGAAGGCGGCCGGGGGCACGGCTCCGATCACCAGGTCGCGGAACAGCCCGCCGCCCAGCGCGGTGACCTCGGCGAGCACGGCGATGCCGAAGACGTCGAAGTTCTTCCGCACGGCCAGCAGGGCGCCGGAGATCGCGAAGACGAAGATGCCGATCACATCGAGCGTGTGCTGGACGGAGGGACTGAAGAGTTGCTGGAGCTGCACCCTGACATTCTCACCCGCCGGAGTGCGTGGGCCTTACAAAGCCAGGCTCACAGGGCGGGTTTCCCTGTGGTGAACAGCCAGGTGTCGAAGAGGTCGTCGAGCTGCTGTCCGCTGACGCGCTCGGCGAGGCGGATGAAGCCGGCGGTGTCCGCGTTGCCGTACCGGTGGAGCTTCGTCCAGGCCGGCAGCAGCTTGAAGAAGGCCGTGTCACCGATCCGCTCGCGCAGCGCCTGGAGCGTCATCGCGCCGCGCTGGTAGACGGCGGAGGCGAACATCGTGTCCCGCTGCGGGTCGGCGACCTTGATCTGCCAGAAGGCGGAGCCGGCGGGGCGGGAGCCGTAGGCGGCCAGGAAGGAGTCGTGGGCGCTGCGGGTGCCCTGGTGCTCGGCCCACAGCCACTGGGCGTAGGTGGCGAAGCCCTCGTTGAGCCAGGTGTCCTTCCACTGGGCCACGCTCACCGAGTCGCCGAACCACTGGTGGGCCAGCTCGTGCACGATGGTCGACTCGTTGCGCACGGCCGAGTAGGCGGGCTTGCTCTGCACCTCCAGCGAGAACCCGGCCTGCGGCATGTCGTCGACGATCGCGCCGGTCTCCTCGAAGGGGTACGGCCCGAAGACCTGCGACCAGTAGTCGGTGGCGGCGGCCGTGACGGCGTACACGTCGACGCTGTTGCCGTCCTTGAGCACGGGGTCGATGGCGACGTAGACGGGGATGCCGCCGGGGGTGCGCCCGGTGCGCACGTCGAACTTCCCGATGGTGGCGGTGGCGAGGTAGGTCGCCATCGGCTTCGACTCCCGCCAGTGGGTGTACGTCGAGCCGCCCTTGTCGTACGTCGACACCAGCCGGCCGTTGGAGACGGCGGTCAGGCCCCGGGGAGCCTTGATCCGGATGTCGTACGTGGCCTTGTCGGAGGGGTGGTCGCTGGACGGGAACCAGGTGGAGGCGGCGTTGGGTTCGCAGGCGACGAAGACGCCGTCGGGGGTCTTCATCCACCCGTAGTCGGAGCCGAAGATGATCGGCCCGCCGAGGGCCTGCGGTACGCCGCCGTAGGTCACGGAGACGGTGAAGTCCCGTCCCTCGGGGAGCGGGTGGCGCGGGGTGACGGTCATCTCGTCGCCGTCGCGCGTGAACCCGGCCGGTCTGCCGTCGACCCGGACGCCGGTGACCTCCAGCTGCTGGAGGTCGAGGTCGAAGGAGGAGAGCTCCTGGGTGGCGCGGGCCGTGAGGGTGGTACGGCCGTCCAGGCGGCCGGTGTCCGGGGCGTAGGCGATGTCCAGGTCGTAGTGGCGGGCGTCGAAGCCGCCGTTGCCCAGCCGGGGGAAGTAGGGGTCGCCGATGCCGGGGGCGCCGGGGGTGGGGGCGGAGGAGGCGGCGACGACGAGGAAGGAGGCTGCCGCGGTGGCGACAGCCCCCAGACGTGCCGAACGGGAGAGTGCCATGTGTCGTCCCTTTCGAGCGTGCCGATCAGTGGTCGGACACGGACGACTCTGCACTCCCCCGCTCAGGCATGTACATGACTTTGCCTAGTTGTCATGCGCTACTTGCCGGTTGACTCCTGGGAGTCCGCGCCGGCCGCCTCGCCGGTGGCCTCGGCCGCACGGCCGGTCTCCTCGGCGACGGCCACGGTGTCGCCCGAGCCCTCCGCCGGGGCGTCGGCCGCGGCGCCGGTTGCGGTGGACGCCGTGGGCTCCTCGGCGGGGGCATCGGCCGCGGGCGCGGGCTTCCCGGCCGAGACCTTCGCACCGGGACCGGTCTTCACACCGGAAGCCGCCGCCTCGCCCTTGCCGGCCGCGTCCTCCTGGGAAGCCGCCTCGCCCTTGGCGGGCTCTTCGCCAGAAGCCGCTTCCTCGGAAGCCGCGGCCTTGCTGGAAGCCGCCTCCTTGGGGGCCGCCGCCTCAGAGGCCGACGCCTCCTTGGAGGCCACCTCCTTGGAAGCCTTGCCCTCGGAAGCCGCCTCGCCGGAAGCCACGTCCTTGGAAGCCCCCTCCTCGGAAGCCGCCGCCTCCTCGGAAGCCACCTCCTTGGAAGCCTCGCCCTCGGAAGCCGCCTCCTCAGAAGCCACCTCCTTGGACGCCTCGCCCTCGGAAGCCGCCTTCTCCTCGGAAGCCGCCGGCTTCTCGGAGACCGCCGCCGCCTCGGCCGCCGCCGTCTCCCCCGCAGCCGTCTCCGTCGCCGACGCCGGTTCCTCGCCGGCCTGACCCTCGGAGAGCACCGCGTCCGGTACCAGCTCCGACGCCTCCTTCGCCGCCGTCAGCAGGACCGTGTCCTGCGGGGCCTGGTCGGCGAAATTCTCGGGGTGGTGGCAGGCGACCCGCTGGCCCGGCCGCAGCTCCACGAGCTGGGGCTCGGTGGTCTTGCAGATCTGCGTCGCCTTCCAGCACCGGGTGTGGAAGCGGCAGCCGGAGGGCGGGGCGATGGGCGAGGGCACATCGCCGCGCAGCAGGATGCGCTCGTTCTTCTGGCCCCGGCGCTTCGGGTCCGGCACGGGCACGGCCGACATCAGCGCCTTGGTGTACGGGTGCATCGGCGACTCGTACAGCGAGGTGCGGTCGGCGAGTTCCACGATCTTGCCGAGGTACATCACCGCGATGCGGTCCGAGACGTGCCGGACGACCGAGAGGTCGTGCGCGATGATCACGTAGGTGAGGCCCAGCTCCTGCTGGAGGTCGTCCATCAGGTTGACGACCTGCGCCTGGATCGACACGTCCAGCGCGGAGACCGGCTCGTCCGCCACGACCAGCTTCGGCTTCAGGGCGAGCGCGCGGGCGATGCCGATGCGCTGGCGCTGACCGCCGGAGAACTCGTGCGGGTAGCGGTTGTAGTGCTCGGGGCTGAGGCCGACCAGGTCGAGGAGCCGCTGGACCTCCTTCTTCACCCCGCCCTCGGGCTCCACGCCCTGGAGCCGGAAGGGCGCCGAGACGATCGAGCCGATGGTGTGCCGGGGGTTCAGGGAGCCGTACGGGTCCTGGAAGATCATCTGGATGTTGCGGCGCAGCGGGCGCATCTGCCCGGTGCTCAGCCGCGTGATGTCCTGGCCCTCGAAGGTGATCCTGCCGTCCGTCGGGTCCTGGAGGCGGGTGATGACCCGGCCCATGGTCGACTTGCCGCAACCCGACTCGCCGACCACGCCCAGGGTCTCGCCCTTGCGCACCTCGAAGTCGATGCCGTCGACGGCCTTCACGGCGCCGACCTGCCGCTGCAGGAGGCCCTTCTTGATCGGGAAGTGCTTGGTCAGCCCCTCGACCTTGAGCAGCACGTCCCGCTCCTCGGGAGCCGACGCCTGCTTCGGGACCACGGCCTCGGCGACGGTGTCCGTCTTCTTGGTCTCACTCACAGCTTGGGCGCAATCTCTTCGGTCCAGATCCGCTGGCGGTCCTCGGCCGAGAGGTGGCATGCGGACCAGTGCCCGGTGCTCACCTGCTCCAGCTCGGGGCGCACCGTGCGGGTGACGTTCCCCTTGGGGATGTCCGCGTACGGGCAGCGGGGGTGGAAGGCGCAGCCCGAGGGGACGTTGATGAGGCTCGGCGGGGAGCCCTTGACCGGGATGAGCCGTTCGGAGGTCTCGCGGTCGATGCGGGGCATCGAGCCGAGCAGGCCCCAGGTGTAGGGGTGCTGCGGCTGTTCGAAGACCTCGCCGGCCGGACCGCGCTCCACGCACCGGCCGCCGTACATCACGAGGACGTCGTCGGCGATCTCGGCGACCACACCGAGGTCGTGAGTGATCATGATGACCGCGGAGCCGAACTCCTTCTGCAGGTCACGGATCAGGTCGAGGATCTGCGCCTGGACGGTCACGTCGAGGGCGGTGGTCGGCTCGTCCGCGATGAGCAGTTCGGGGTTGTTCACCAGCGCCATGGCGATCATGGCGCGCTGGCGCATACCGCCGGAGAACTCGTGCGGGTAGCCGTCGACGCGCTTGGCGGGCTCGGGGATGCCGACGCGGTCGAGCATCTCCACGGCCCGCGCGCGGGCGACCTTCTTGCTGACGTCGTGGTGCACCCGGTAGGCCTCGACGATCTGGTCGCCGACCTTGTAGTAGGGGTGCATCGCGGACAGCGGGTCCTGGAAGATCATCGCCATCTCGCGGCCGCGGAGCTTGCGCACCTCGTCCGGGGCGGCGGAGACCAGTTCCTTGCCGTCCAGCCAGATCTCACCGGACATCTGCACGTTCTTGCCGCGGGTGCCGAGCCGGTGCAGGCCCATGATGGCCTGCGAGGTGACGGACTTGCCGGAGCCGGACTCGCCCACGATGGCGAGGGTCTTGCCCTTCTCCAGCGAGAAGCTGAGCCCGTCGACGGACTTCACCAGGCCGTCGTCGGTCGGGAAGTGCACCTTGAGGTCGCGGACCTCCAGGAAGGCTTCGGGCGCCTTGCCGGACTCGGTGGGCTCGCCCACCGCCGCGCCGGTCTTGGAGAGTTCGGTCACGAGAGCCTCACCCGCGGGTCGGCGGCGGCGTAGAGCACGTCCACCACGAGATTTGCGATCACGACGAAGAAGGCGGCGAGCAGCGTCACGCCGAGGATCTTGGGCAGGTCGTTGTCGGTGATGCCCTGGACCGCGTACTGACCGACGCCGCCCAGCGAGAAGACGCTCTCGGTGATCACGGCGCCGCCGAGCAGCAGACCGAGGTCCATGCCGAACACGGTGATGATCGGGGTGAGGGCCGCGCGCAGTCCGTGCCGGACCACGACGTTGCGCTCGCGCAGACCCTTGGCGCGGGCCGTGCGGATGAAGTCCTCGTTCATCGTCTCCAGCATGCCCGAGCGGGTGAGCCGCGCGTAGATGGCGGAGTACAGCAGCGCCAGCGAACACCAGGCTGGGAACAGGGTGTTGGCCCACTGCTCGGGGTTCTCGGTGAACGGGACGTAGTCGCGTCCGAAGATCGGCCAGTTGAAGACGAAGAGCAGGATCGCCAGGTTCCCCGTGAAGAACATGGGCAGCGAGACGCCGGCGAGCGCGATGCCCATGAAGGTGCGGTCGAAGACCGAGCGTGGCTTCAGCGCGGAGATGACACCGATGACCACACCCGAGACGAGCCACAGCACGGCGGCGCCCGCGGCCAGCGACAGGGTGATCGGAATGCGCTGGGTGAGCTGCGGCCAGACCGCGACGTGGTCCTTGAAGGAGTAGCCGAAGCAGGGTACGTCGCAGTGCACCGTGGTGGGCCCGAGGTTGTAGTCGGCGCCGGCCACGATCCCCTTGATGAAGTGCCAGTACTGGACGTAGACGGGCTGGTCCAGACCGAGGTTGTGCTTGACCGCGACGATGTCCGCCTTCGACGGGCTCTTGCCGATGTACTGCTGCGCCAGCTGGTCCGCTGTCTGGCCGGCGAGCCGTGGCAGCAGGAAGAAGATGGCAAAGGTGACCGCGGAGACGACCAGCAGCAGGATCACTGCCGCGAACGTCCGGCGGAGGATGTACGAGATCACGGGGATCGGCGCTGGTGCCCGCGGGCCGCGAAGCCCGCGGGCACCAATGCCTTCACCTGCCTTCCGGGGCTGCTACTTCGACGCGACGCCGATGTTGAGGTAGTCGTACTGACCGCTGAAGGCCGCCGTGGAAACCAGGTTGGTGTAGTTCTGCGGGCGGGCCAGCAGGACCTTGAAGTAGGTCAGCGGGACGAGCACGGCGTCGTCCATGGCCTTCTTGTCGATCTGCGTGTAGAGGCTGTTGCGCTCGTTGGTGTCCTGAGTGCCGATCGCCTTGGACAGCTGGGCGTTGACGTCCTTGTTGTCGTACTGCGACAGGTTGGTGTTACCGGACTGGCTGATCGCCTTGCCGTTCAGGATCTGCTGCAGGAAGCCGTAGCCGGAGGGCCAGTCGGCGCCCCACTGCATCATCTCCAGGCCGATGTTCTGCTTCTTGGTGAACTTCGGCACGCCGGCGTAGTCCGTGAAGTACTTGCCGGACGGGTACTGCTTGAGGGTGGCGTTGATGCCGACCTTCTTCAGCGAGTTGATGATCGCCGTGGCGGCGTCGATCTCCTGCGGACGGTCCGAACGGGCCGAGATGTTCGTCGAGATCGAGGACTTGCCGCAGGCCTTCAGCTGCTGCTTGGCCTTGGCCGCGTCACCCTTGCTGTCCGTGGTGGCGTAGACGTCGGACTTGGCGTAGCCCGGGATGTCCGGCGGGAGGACCGTGGAGGCGATCTCACCGCGGATCGGGCCGCCCTCGGCGGTCTGCACCGAGACCTTGTCGATGGCGTACTGGACGGCCTTGCGGCACTCGGCCTTGTCGAACGGCGCGACCTGGGTGTTGATCGCCATGTAGACCAGGCGGCCACCGTAGGTGTTGTCCGTGTTGGCCTTCTTCGACGGGTCGGTGATGACCTGGGCCTGCGTCGCGGCCTGGACGCCCGTGCCGCCGAGGTCGATCGCGTTGCCCGCGAGGACGTCCTTGTCGATCGTCTCCGGGTTGACCTTCAGCTTGACGACGATCTTGTCCGGCAGCTGCTTGCGCAGCGGGTCCGTCTTCGCGTCCCAGTTCTCGTTGCGGACGAGGACGGCCTGCTGGCCCTCCGCGTAGCTCTGGAACTTGTACGAGCCCGAGGAGACGATGTGCTTGACGTAGTCGACGCCCGTGTCCTTCGCCTTGGGCACCGGGGCCGTCTGCGGGGCGGCGACCAGGTAGTCGAACTCCTGGAAGGCCTGCTTCAGGTGGAAGACGATCGTGGTGTCGTCCGGGGTCTGGATGGAGGACAGGCCCTTGTCGCTCTTGTCCTTGTACGGGCCCTTGTACTTGTCGCCGCCGGCCAGGAACTGCTGGAAGTAGTTCGGGCCGAGGGAGAGCACGTCACGCGCGAAGTTCGAGCGCTCGACGGCGTACTTGACGTCCTTCGAGGTGATCGGCGAGCCGTCCTCGTACTTCAGGCCCGAACGCAGCTTGTACGTCCAGGTCTTGCCGCCGTCGCTCGGGACGCCCTTGCTCGCGGCGAGGTCCGGGACGAGGGTGTTGCCCTCCTGGCCGGCGCCCGGCTTGAAGGTCATCAGCGGGCGGGCCCACAGCCGGCTGAGGTTGTACATGTACGCGTAGTACGTGTTGCCCGGGTCGAACGAGTCCGGGACGTCGGACAGCTCGTAGGTGAGCGTGCCGCCCTTCTTGTCGGACGCGTTGACGACGCCCTTGGTCGCGGCGTTGGCCCCGGCCGACTTGGTGCCGTTCTCGTTCTTGTTGTCATCGGCCTTGCTGCAACCTGCAAGAAGCAGGCTGGCGGAGCCGATGGCCGCGATCGCGGCCAGCGCTGACCTTCGCATGATGGGCGCTTTCCCCTCCATTGATCGGAAAAATTTACGGGCTCTCCGCGGCAGGCGTCAGCGGCTGCGCGGGTCGAGAGCGTCGCGGAGACCGTCACCCAGCAGGTTGAACGCCAGGACGGTGATGAAGATGGCGAGACCAGGGACGATCATGAACATCGGGTCGACCTGGTAGAAGTTGACCGCCTCCCGGAGCATGCCGCCCCAGGACGCCTGCGGGGGCTGGATGCCGACGCCGAGGAAGCTCAGGGACGCCTCGAAGAGGATGTTGGTCGGGATGAGCAGCGTCGAGTAGACGATGATCGGGCCGACCAGGTTGGGCATCAGCTCCCGGAACAGGATGTACGGGGCCTTGGCGCCCATGCCCCGGGAGGCGTCGACGAACTCGCGCTCGCGCAGGGCGAGGGTCTGGCCCCGGACGATCCGGCCCAGGTACGGCCAGTTGAAGAAGCCGATGACGAAGATCAGCACGCTCAGGTGGAGCGGCAGACCGTCCAGGCCGAACGCGCCGCCCTGGAGGGTGGCGGAGATGGAGATGGCGAACAGCAGGAGGGGGAAGGCGAGGAACGTGTCCATCAGCCGGCTGATGATCGAGTCAACCCGTCCGCCGTAGTAGCCCGCGATCACGCCCATGATGGCGCCGATCACGTTGGACAGGACCGTGGCGCCGAAGGCGACCACCAGCGACACCCAGGAGCCCTCCAGGACGCGGGTGGCGATGTCCCGGCCGAACTTCGGGTCCACGCCGAGCGGATGATCCGCGCTGATGCCGCCGAAGCTGCCCTTCGGCAGCGAGGTGTCCGGGCTGATCAGGTCCTGGTTGAAGGCGTTGGGGTCGAGCCCGAACGCGGCCTGGATGGGGCGCGAGAGGATCGCGACGAGGATCAGCAGGACGACGATGACGCCGCCCGCGACGGCGACCTTGTCCTTCTTGAACCGGGTCCAGGCGATCTGGCCCAGGGAACGACCCTCGATCTGCCCCTTACCGGCACCCTCCAGCACAGCCTCCGGCTGTGCCTCGGCTGCCGCCCCGGTGGTCTCGATCGGTGCGGTCACGGTGAGCGACCCCTCTCGCCGGTGGTGACCGGCCTGAACTGCCGCGGATTGCGGCTTTGTCGACTTGCCATCGAGCATGAGGTCTCAACCTCATGTCTGAGTCGGGAGTCTTCAGCGTCTTCGCGATCACCCGCCAGAGCTGACGGCGAAAGTATGCGCAACCGTGATGCAGTCCAGGGGATTCCGTTATCCGATCAGTGGGTAACGGGCATCGGACGTGGGCCAGTTGGGACAGAACGGTGAATCTACGCGGTTCGGGGCGATCGGGCGATGTCTACGCGCGCAGAAGTGTGTCGCCCGTGTGAAATCTGCGACCCGGACTCAGAAAGCCTGCCGAGCCGTCCGGTTGTCAGTAACCGCCGTGCACGGGCGGGTAGCCGTACCCGCCGGCCGGGGCCTGCGGCGGGACCGGTGCCTGAAGCTGCGGCCGCGGCGCGGGGGCGTGTGCCTCGCGGTCGTAGAACGGGCGCGCGTTGGCCCGCATCCACATCACCACCGGGTCGTAGCCGTCCGTCATCGCGACCGTCGAGACCGGCAGCCCCTCCGGGACCGCTCCGATGGACTGCTGCATCATCGCGCGCACCGAGTCGACCGCGGCCGGCGAGGTTTCGTACACGTCCAGGCCGATGGCCAGATACGGCGCCCCGAGCGCGGGCTGGACCCAGGCGCGGCGCAGGGAGCGCAGCGCGGGGGTGCGGTGCGCGTTCTGCGCGAGCAGGGCGTAGAACTGCGGGATCTCGATGCCGGGCTCCGACAGGCGGAGCGGGCCGGCGGGCTGGCGGTCCAGGCCGGTGGCGATGCGGCGCAGATCCAGCCAGGGGATGCCGACACCGCCGCCCGGGGAGTGCGGATTGAGCCAGAGGCCGTAGTGGTCGGGGTAGAGGGTGCGGGCCACGTCCAGTCCGTCGACCACTTCGTACGAACGGTTCCAGCCGCTGGCCGACAGCTCCTGGGCGGAGGTGACGCAGGGGGCGTAGTGACAGCCGTCCACCTCCATGTCCCCGTACTGGGCGTCCGGGGAACCGGCCTGGCCGTGCCACAGGAGCATCCAGATCTGGCCGGAGGAGGGGGTGGCGAGGGCGCGGAGCAGGGCCTCGTAGGCGTCGTAGCGTCCCGGGGTGACCTGGCGCAGCATGTGCTCGACGCTGCCGCTGTGGCTCGCGCTCACCTGTTGTACCGGCCCTTCTACTCCGTGCCCCGCGTTTGGAGACAGCTTAAGCGCCCAGCGGCTCGGGGCCTTGGGTTCGTACGCGGGTGCGGGTCGTCCGTGGCCGGCCGCGCTCCGCGGCGGAGCCGCATACCGGATGCGGCCCCGCGCCCTCCGGGTGCGTTCAGTGGCCGTACTGGTAGAAGGGCCGGACGTTCGTCTTCAGCCAGTCGGAGACCGGGTCCTCGGCCACGTCCATGAGGATCAGGTTGACCGGCCACGTGACCGGGACCGTGCCGAGGGCCCGGCCGAGGGCGTCCAGGGGCAGGTTCCGGACGTCGCCCTCCCACTGGGAGAGTTCCACGCCCACGAACATCACCGGGTCGGCCGTCTCGATGACGGCCAGGCAGCGGCGGGCGGTGAGCACCACGCCGGTCCCCGCGAACTCGGCGGAGGCCGCCGCGAGGAAGTCGACCGGGTCGTCCTGCCAGTCGGGTTCGAACAGGCGGACCCGGCCGCCGGTGCCGGGCCCGTCGAGCGGGGTGCGGCCGGCGCGGCACAGCTCGGCCACGGCGTCGGGCGGCAGCGGGATGCCGACCACACCGCCCGGGTTCACCGCGATGCCCGCCTGCGGCGGCAGGCCGCGCGCGAACTCCACGGCGGGGGCGATGGTGTACGACATATGGGGACCGGTCGCCTGGCGCAGCTGCTCCTCGGAGCTGAACACCGGGACGTACACCTGGCCGTCGATCTCCAGCGTCGGCAGGTCCAGCGGGCCGCTGTGCGGGCCCCCGCCGTTGGGCAGCGGTATCCACAGGAAGCTGCGCCCGAGGACCTCGACGATCCGGCCGCCCGCCGAGGGGATGCCGAGGGAGGCCGACAGCACCTCCTCCAGCTCGTTGCCGGGCCAACCGCCGTGCGGGTGGGGGTGCGCCTGTGCCGGGAAGTCCGCGGGAACGTCCGCCGGGAAGTCCATGTGCCTACCGCCTGCTGGGAACCACTGCTGGGAGCAAGAAGGCTAGCGGGTGGCCGTGACGGTGCCTCACCGCGCGAAGCCGACCCGGCCGAGGACGTCCGCCGCGTCCCGGTCCAGCAGCACCGCCGCTCCGCAGCCGGCGGGCAGCTCCCCCTTCTCCACCGCGCGCAGCAGCCGGGCGGTGGTGCGGCGGTGGCGGCGGAAGGCGTAGCGGGAGACGCCCCGGCCGCGCTCGCGCTGGCCCGCCCGGGCGGTGTCGGGGCTGACGTCGAGGAGGAGCAGGTGCAGGGTGGCGCCGCGGCGCCGGGCCTCGCGGGCCAGCCAGGCGCGCACCCAGCGCTGGGTGCCGCAGTCGTGCACGACGACGCCCTCGCCGGTGCGCAGCGCCCTGCGCAGGGCGGCGTAGTGGGCGAGGCGGACCAGGGGGCGGTAGAGCGCGTAGGGGACGCGGCGGGGGGCGCGGGCGTCCCAGCGGTCGCGGGTGTCCTGGGAGTCGACGCGGTGGCCGGTGACCGCGCGGTGCATCAGGGTGGACTTGCCGCTGCCGGGCAGGCCGGTGATCACCACCAGGTCACCGGGGTCGAAGAGCAGGGCGTGCGGGCTGCGGCCCGCGCGGTCGCGCAGGTCGCGGACGACCGGGGCGGGACGGTCCGCGCGGCGGTCGCGGGCCGGGGCGGAGGGCTGTCCCGGCACCGCGATGCCGGCGTCGGCGGCGTAGGCCGATGTCCTGTTCACCGTGATCGTCCTCCCCAGGGGGCTCGGTCATCCCCATGCCCGTTCTGTGTAAAGAGAAGGTAATGGGCAACGGTAGGGGGTTCGTGTGCGTTCTGCCACAACCCGGTCACAAGGAGCACGCTCTGGATGGGCGGGGAGCGGCGTGCAATGATGTGCCCGCCAACTGCATACCGGCCGCTTGAATCCGCGCGGGAGAGTTCCCAGCCCCGGGCTGGGACGCCGAAGGAGCAAGTCCCTCCCTTGAATCTCTCAGGCCCCGTTACCGCGCGGGCGAGGCACATCTGAAAAGCGGGCCGCTGTGTCAGTGGCTCCACCCAAGGTGCAAGCCGTGGTCGTCCCCGTGGCGGTCGTGGCGAACCTCTCAGGTTCCGATGACAGATGGGGAGGAACGATCCTCGCCTGTCCGCTCGCCTTGGGAGACGACCGTCCGATGAGCAGCACTGAACTCCGCCACACCGCGCTCGATGCCGTGCATCGCGCGCTCGGTGCGACGATGACCGACTTCGCGGGCTGGGACATGCCCCTGCGCTACGGCTCCGAGCGCGACGAGCACCTCGCCGTGCGGACCAGGGCCGGTCTCTTCGACCTCTCCCACATGGGCGAGATCACCGTCACCGGCGAGCAGGCCGCCGCGTTCCTGAACCACGCCCTGGTCGGCAACATCGCCTCCGTCGGCGTCGGCCGCGCCCGCTACACGATGATCTGCCGGGCCGACGGCGGCATCCTGGACGACCTGATCGTCTACCGGCTCGCCGACACCGAGTACATGGTCGTGGCCAACGCCTCCAACGCCCAGGTCGTGCTGGACGCGCTGACCGAGCGCGCCGAGGGCTTCGACGCCGAGGTCCGCGACGACCGGGACGCCTACGCGCTGATCGCCGTGCAGGGCCCGGAGTCCCCCGGCATCCTGAAGTCCCTCACCGACGCCGACCTCGACGGCCTGAAGTACTACGCCGGCCTGCCGGGCACGGTCGCCGGCGTCCCGGCGCTGATCGCCCGCACGGGTTACACCGGCGAGGACGGCTTCGAGCTGTTCGTCGCGCCGGAGCACGCCGTCGAGCTGTGGCAGGCGCTGACCAAGGCGGGCGAGGGCGCGGGCCTGGTCCCGTGCGGGCTGTCCTGCCGGGACACGCTGCGCCTGGAGGCGGGCATGCCGCTGTACGGGCACGAACTGACCACCTCCCTCACCCCGTTCGACGCCGGGCTCGGCCGCGTGGTCAAGTTCGAGAAGGAGGGCGGCTTCGTCGGGCGCGAGGCGCTCGCCGAGGCCGCCGCCCGGGCCCAGGAGAACCCGCCGCGGGTCCTGGTCGGCCTGGTCGCCGAGGGCCGCCGGGTGCCGCGCGCCGGGTACGCCGTCGTCGCCGGCGGCAAGGTGATCGGAGAGGTCACCTCCGGCGCCCCCTCCCCCACTCTGGGCAAGCCGATCGCCATGGCCTACGTCGACGCGGCGCACGCGGCGCCGGGCGCCGAGGGCGTCGGCGTGGACATCCGGGGCACCCACGAGCCGTACCAGGTCGTGGCGCTGCCGTTCTACAAGCGCCGGAAGTAGACACTGGGCGCGGTCGCGCCCGCCGGGGACCCCGGTCCCGTGGCCGGGGCGTGACGCTGCGCACATTCGCCCGCTCACCAGCGGTTTTCGCAGTCCCCCGTCATCAGCACCCTCGCGTGTACAGGAGAATTCAGGCCATGAGCAACCCCCAGCAGCTGCGCTACAGCAAGGAGCACGAGTGGCTGTCGGCCGCCGAGGACGGCGTCGCGACGGTCGGCATCACGGAGCACGCGGCCAACGCGCTCGGTGACGTCGTCTTCGTCCAGCTCCCCGAGGTCGGCTCTACGGTGTCCGCGGGCGAGACCTGCGGCGAGCTGGAGTCGACGAAGTCGGTGTCCGACCTGTACTCGCCGGTCAGCGGTGAGGTCACCGAGGTCAACGAGGACGTCGTCAACGACCCGTCGCTGGTGAACTCCGCCCCCTTCGAGGGTGGCTGGCTGTTCAAGGTGCGCGTCGCGGAGGAGCCGGCCGACCTGCTCTCCGCCGACGAGTACACCGCCTTTTCCGCCGGCTGAGGAGTCGTAGCCGTATGACTGTCCTGAACACGCCCCTGCACGAGCTGGACCCGGAGATCGCCGCCGCGGTCGACGCCGAGCTGCACCGCCAGCAGTCGACCCTGGAGATGATCGCCTCCGAGAACTTCGCGCCGCTCGCGGTGATGGAGGCGCAGGGCTCGGTCCTGACGAACAAGTACGCCGAGGGCTACCCGGGCCGCCGCTACTACGGCGGCTGCGAGCACGTCGACGTCGCCGAGCAGATCGCCATCGACCGGGTCAAGGAGCTGTTCGGCGCGGAGTACGCCAATGTGCAGCCCCACTCCGGCGCCTCCGCGAACCAGGCGGCCCTCTTCGCGCTGGCCCAGCCCGGGGACACCATCCTCGGCCTGGACCTGGCGCACGGCGGCCACCTGACCCACGGGATGCGGCTGAACTTCTCCGGCAAGCAGTTCGACGTGGTCGCCTACCACGTGGACGCCGAGACCGGCCTGGTCGACATGGCCGAGGTCGAGCGGCTCGCCAAGGAGCACCGCCCCAAGGTGATCATCGCGGGCTGGTCGGCGTACCCGCGGCAGCTGGACTTCGCCGGGTTCCGCCGGATCGCCGACGAGGCCGGCGCGTACCTGTGGGTCGACATGGCGCACTTCGCGGGCCTGGTCGCGGCCGGTCTGCACGAGAACCCGGTGCCGTACGCCGACGTGGTCACCTCCACCACCCACAAGACGCTGGGCGGACCCCGCGGCGGCATCATCCTCGCCAGGAAGGACTTCGCGAAGAAGCTGAATTCCTCCGTCTTCCCGGGCTTCCAGGGCGGCCCCCTGGAGCACGTGATCGCGGCCAAGGCGGTGTCCTTCAAGGTCGCGGCCTCGGAGGACTTCAAGGAGCGCCAGCGTCGTACGGTGGAGGGTGCCCGCATCCTCGCCGAGCGCCTGACGGCCCCGGACGCCCGCGAGGCCGGCGTGAACGTGCTGTCCGGCGGCACGGACGTGCACCTGATCCTGGTGGACCTGCGCGCGTCCGAGCTGGACGGGCAGCAGGCCGAGGACCGGCTCCACGAGGTCGGCATCACGGTCAACCGCAACGCCGTCCCGAACGACCCGCGGCCGCCGATGGTCACCTCGGGTCTGCGGATCGGCACGCCGGCCCTGGCGACCCGCGGCTTCACGGCCGAGGACTTCGCCGAGGTCGCGGACGTGATCGCGCAGGCGCTGAAGCCGTCCTACGACGCCGAGGCCCTGAAGGCGCGCGTGAAGGCGCTCGCCGACAAGCACCCGCTGTACCCGGGCCTGAACAAGTAAGTCCCCGGTGGGGCACCCGCCGAGGGTGCCCCACCACCCCCCTGCTGTCTTGAGGAGTGACCGTGGCCATCTCGGTCTTCGACCTGTTCTCGATCGGCATCGGTCCGTCCAGCTCCCACACGGTCGGCCCGATGCGCGCGGCGCGGATGTTCGCCCGCCGCCTGCGCAACGAAGGCCTGCTGGAGCAGGCCGCCGCCGTCCGCACCGAGCTGTACGGCTCCCTGGGCGCGACCGGGCACGGCCACGGCACCCCCAAGGCCGTCCTGCTCGGCCTGACCGGCGACTCACCGCGCACGGTGGACGTGGAGACGGCGGACGCGCGCGTGGAGGCGATCAAGACGCAGGGGCGGATCCGGCTCCTGGACGAGCACGAGATCGCCTTCGACTTCGACCGGGACCTGGTGCTGCACCGCCGCAAGGCGCTGCCGTACCACGCCAACGGCATGACGCTGTGGGCCTACGACGCCGACGGCGAGGAACTGCTCACCAAGACGTACTACTCGGTGGGCGGCGGCTTCGTCGTCGACGAGGACGCGGTGGGCGCGGACCGGATCAAGCTGGACGACACGGTCCTGAAGTACCCGTTCCGCACGGGCGACGAGCTGCTGCGCCTGACGAGGGAGACGGGCCTGTCGATCTCCTCGCTGATGCTGGAGAACGAGCGGGCCTGGCGCACCGAGGAGGAGATCCGCGCGGGCCTGCTGGAGATCTGGCGGGTGATGCGCGAGTGCGTGCAGCGGGGCATGTCCCGCGAGGGCATCCTGCCGGGCGGTCTGAAGGTACGCCGCCGCGCGGCCGTCTCGGCCCGCCAGCTGCGCGCCGAGGGCGACCCGCTGGCGCACGCCATGGAGTGGATCACGCTCTACGCGATGGCGGTGAACGAGGAGAACGCGGCGGGCGGCCGTGTGGTGACCGCGCCCACGAACGGCGCGGCCGGCATCATCCCGGCGGTCCTGCACTACTACATCAACTTCGTTCCCGGCGCCGACGAGGACGGCGTGGTCCGCTTCCTGCTGGCCGCGGGCGCGATCGGCATGCTCTTCAAGGAGAACGCCTCCATCTCCGGCGCCGAGGTCGGCTGCCAGGGCGAGGTGGGCTCGGCCTGCTCCATGGCGGCGGGCGCGCTCGCCGAGGTGCTCGGCGGCTCCCCCGAGCAGGTGGAGAACGCGGCCGAGATCGGCATGGAGCACAACCTCGGCCTGACCTGCGACCCGGTCGGCGGCCTGGTCCAGATCCCGTGCATCGAGCGCAACGGCATGGCCGCGGTGAAGGCGGTCACGGCCGCGAAGATGGCGATGCGCGGCGACGGCTCCCACAAGGTGTCCCTGGACAAGGTCATCAAGACGATGAAGGACACCGGCGCGGACATGAGCGTGAAGTACAAGGAGACGGCCCGGGGCGGGCTGGCCGTGAACATCATCGAGTGCTGACCCGGCCACCCGGCCCCGGCGGCACGGCGCCCCGGCGGCCTGCCCGCGGAAGTGGGCCGGCGGGGCGTACCCCGGCGGCCTGCCCGCCGGCGGGGGCCGGCGACGCCACACGACCACCCCGGCACCCGGCCGACGAAGCCGCCCCCCGACCCCGCTCCGGCCACCGGGCCCCCACCGCGCGGTGAACCCCGCCGCGCGATGACAGGCCCCCTCCGTCCCAACCGCCCCCCTCCGTCCCAGCCGCCTCCCCCGGCACACAGCCGCCCCGCCCACCGCACAGGGCGACGCGTCACGCCCGGCGGACCACGCCCCCCGACCCCGCTCCGCCCACCCGGCCCCCACCGCGCGGTGAACCCCGCCGCGCGATGACAGGCCCCCTCCGTCCCAACCGCCCCGCCCGCCCACCGACCGGGGCGGCGCCGTCACGTCCGGGCGGGTCCCGCGCCGCGAGCCGGCGACCCGCCCGGCAGAGGGTCCGTACGACCGGCCCGGCGCCCGGTCGGCGGTGCCGCGGCTCTCCTGATGTTCCCTCAAGGGCTACCGCACAGTAACCGCTTGGCCCTACGCTGCCGCCAACTCGACGGCTGCGAAAGGGAGTTCGGTGATACGCGGGATGAGACGGCTGGCGGCGCTCGTGGGGGCCGCCGCTTCGTTGGTGGTGGTGCCGGGCAACGCGCACGCGGCGTCGCCGAAGTTCTCCGAGACGACGGCCATCGGCACGCACAACGCGTACGACAAGGCCAAGTACACCTACTTCGCCCAGGCGCTGGACTCCGGCGCCTCGCTGCTGGAGCTGGACGTCTACGTCGACAGCATCAGCCACCGCTGGCGGGTCAGCCACAGCAACCCGCTGGGCAACGACAACAACTGCGAGGCGGCGAAGACCCCGGGCGAGCTGTACAGCAAGAGCCGCAACCAGGACCTCGGCAGCTGCCTGGACAACATGGCCGCCTGGAACCAGCTCCACCCCGACCACCCGCCGATCGTCGTCAAGGTCGAGATGAAGGTCGGCTTCAACGACAAGGCGGGCCTCGGACCGGACGAGTTCGACACGCTCGTCGCGCAGAAGCTGGGCAGCAGCGTCTACAAGCCGGCCGACCTGCTCGGCGGCACGTACGGCACGCTGGACGCGGCCGCGAAGGCCAACGCCTGGCCCGCCCGGGACGCCCTCAAGGGCAAGTTCGTCTTCGACCTGATCCCGGGCACGGTGGAGCAGTCCAACCCGTTCGACAGCTACTGGACGGACGAGGAGTACGGCGACCACCTGCGCGACCTGAAGGCGGCCGGGAACATCTCGGCGGCCCAGGCCTTCCCCGTCGTCCTCGGGGCGGCGAACGGCGACCCGCGCACCAGCCGCTACGACGCCTCGATCCGCCCCTGGTTCGTGTTCTTCGACGGTGACGCGGCCACGTACGTCAACAACGGCTACGACACCTCGTTCTACTCCGCGAACCACTACATCCTCATCACCACCGACGCCCACAACGTGTCGCCGGCCATCTCCTCCACCAGTCCGACGGACGCGGAAGTCGCCGCGCGCCTCGCCCTGCTGGCCAAGAACCACGCCAGTCTGATCACCTCGGACTGGTCGGCGAAGTCCGCCTCCGTCCTGAGTTCGGTGACCACCCGGAGCTGAGGTTCCACAACGGCGCCCACGGGGGACAACCTTCACATGCTGCATGGCATCGACGTGAGCGCCTACCAGTCCTCCTCCTACGCGACGAGCGGTCTCTCCTTCGTCTTCATCAAGGCGACGGAGGGCCGTTCGTACGTCAATCCCAGACTCGCGGCCCAGGCCAAGCACGGCCGTGACGCGGGCCTGGTCGTCGGCTTCTACCACTTCCTGTGGCCCGGAGACCTCACCGCCCAGGCCGAGTACTTCCTCAGTCACACCCCGGACCGCCGCGGCGATCTGCTGGCCGTCGACTGGGAGACCACCGGCGACGGCACCCACGCGAGCAACGCGGAGAAGGACCGCTTCATCCGCAAGCTGAAGGAACTGCGGCCGGACAACCGGGTGGTGCTCTACTGCAACCGCCACTTCTGGCTGAACGTCGACACCACCTCCTACGCCGGGGACGGGCTGTGGATCGCCGACTACGTCACCGCGGGCAAGCCCCGGATCAAGGCCAGGTGGCGGTTCCACCAGTACACCAGCGAACCCCACGACAAGGACGTGGCGGACTTCTCGAGCAAGGCGGCGTTGAAGGAGTGGGCCACGAGCGCGTGACGCGCTCGTGGCCCCTCCCGCCTCACCGCCGGTCAGCCCCGGAAGTCCGCCGGGCGCTCCGGGGACACCTCCGCGAGGGCCTTGCGTACGGCTTCCACGCCGGCGCGGAGGCCGTAGACGGGGGTGCCGGGCTGCTGGCGCCAGGAGTCGGCGATGCCGCCGGCGTCGACGGTGTCGAAGCCGAGTTCGTCGATCAGGTCGCGGACGACGCGCTTGGCCGCCTCGTCGTCGCCGGCGACCGGGAGGGCCATGCGCTCGGGGTCGCCCGCGGGGCGCAGCCGGTCCAAGATGTCCTGGGCGTAGGTGCCGTTGAACGCCTTGACCACCGGGTGGCCGAGGTGCCGCTCGGTCCAGCGGCTCTCGGTGAGGCCCTCGTCCTCGATGGCCGCGATCCGCCCGTCCCGCTGCTGCGGGTAGTAGTTGCCGGTGTCGATCACAGTGACGCCCTCGGCCGCGCCGTCCAGCAGGCCGGCGGGCAGGTCCGGAACCGCCTTCAGCGGCACGGTGACGACCACGACCTGGGCGCCCCTTGCGGCGTCCTCGGCCCGGACGGGGGTCGCGCCGGTCTCCTCCGCCAGGTCGCGGAGCGTCTCGGGGCCGCGGGAGTTGGCGACGGAGACGTCATGGCCGAGGGCGGTGAGCCGCCGGGTGAGGTTGCCGCCGATGTTCCCCGCGCCGATGATGCCGATCTTCATGGCTGACCCTCCGGATGGTCTATGCGCATGCATGGAATGTTCTCCGGACAACCTCACCGGGTCCCGGCCTATTCCGCGCCGTGCGCCGAATCGGTGACGGCCGCCCGGCCGGTGCGCCGGGCGCCCCCGAACGTGGAGGGCTGCCTGTCCGGCCACGGTGAGCGCACCGGTAACGTCGACCGGGTGACCCTCGCCCCGAACCTCCACGCCCAAGGAGTCGACCCCATGGCCGGCCTCGGCGACATCGAGCCCTGCGACCGGCTTCCCGTGCACCCGCGGCCCCCTCACGCCGGGGAACCGGCTCCCACGGCGTCCTCCGCCGGCCCACCGACCGCCTTCGCGGTGCTGTCCGCGAGGAAGCGGGCGGTGCGATGACGGAGGCGACGACGGAGGTGCTGCGCGCCGAGGACGTGCACGTCGTCCGGGACGGGCGGCCCATCCTCCAGGAGGTCTCGCTGACCGTCCGGGCCGGTGAGCACTGGGCGCTGCTCGGCGCCAACGGCGCGGGCAAGTCCACGCTGCTGGGGCTGCTCGGCGCGGTGGTCCATCCGACCCGCGGCGCGGTGGAGGTGCTCGGGCACCGGCTGGGCCGGGTGGACCTGCGCGAGTTGCGGACCCTGGTCGGGCACGTCGACCCGCGCCATCCGCTGACCTCGCCGCTGCGGGTACGGGACGTGGTGCTCACGGGGGCGACGAACTCGGTCGAGCCGGTCCCCCGGTGGCGGCCCACCCCGGCGCAGACGGAGCGGGCCGAGGCGCTGCTGGCCACGCTGGGGCTGGGGGCACTGCGGGACGCCCGGTGGCCGACGCTCTCGCAGGGGCAGCGCGGCCGGACGCTGATCGCGCGGGCGCTGATGCCCGAGCCGCGGCTGCTGCTCCTGGACGAGCCGGCGACCGGCCTCGACCTGCCCGGCCGGGAACAGCTGATCGACGCGCTGGAGGAACTGCGGGCGGCTCATCCGGCGCTGGCGACGGTGCTGGTCACCCATCATCTGGAGGAGCTGCCGGCGGGCACCACGCACGCCGTGCTGCTGCGCGACGGACGGATGCTGGCCTCGGGGCCGGTCGCGTCGGTGCTCACCGGTGACCAGGTCGGCAAGTGCTTCGACCTGCCGTTGACGCTGGAGCGGCACGAGGGGCGCTGGAGCGTGCGGATCCGGCGCGGGGCGCGACGGCACGACGGCATGACTGCGTGACGGCGTGACGAAGGGGGTGCCCGGGCCGCTCGGAGCGGGCACCCCCTGTCGCCGGCGGGTCACTTGTTCAGGTAGGCCCAGAACTCGTCGAACGACAGCACCTTGTCGCCGTTGAGGTCGCGGGTCTTGATGACGGCCTCCGCGACCGTCTCGGTGACGTTCCAGTCACCCTGCTGCGCGAGGGCGGACTTGAACTCCGCTGCGGTGATGAATCCGTCACCGTCCGCGTCGATCCGCTGGAACTGCTTGCGTGCTTCCTCGATGTCCGCCACCGATCCGCCCCTTTTGTTCGTGTTTCTCATGCCGTGCTGGCGTACTGACGCTGGTCAGGTTAACGGCCCGCACGAAAGCGGAGTGCGGCGACCACCCAGGCGCGGTCCGCGCCGATGGCGAGAAGCCCGGTGCCGTCGTCGATCATGTCTGCGAGTCTGGGCCTTTCAGTGGGCGGCGACTCAAGGAGCGGGCCTTGGAGACCTTGCGGGACATCCTCGACGCGGCGGCGGCCGGTGTCTTCCCACCGGCGGACGGCGGTACGACGGTCGTGGCGCAGCCCTCGCCGCGGGACGCCGGGGTGCTGTCCTTCACCGCGCACTCGGTGGTCGTCACCGACGAGGACCCGGAGTGGGTGTACGAGACACTGCGCGGCCTGGACTGCGATCCCCTGGCGGCCACGCTGAACCCGCGCTTCCTGACCGCCCTCCTGGACCGGACGCCGGGCCGAGACCGTCGACGCGGTGCTGGTGGGCGACCCGCTGCCGGGTGGACCCCCGCTCGCGCTGACGGAGATCGAGGACGCCGGGCACCCCCGGATCCGGTACGCCCGAGGGCGCCGGGACGAGGTGCGGGCCTGGGTGGCCGACGGCGGGGTGCTGGTCATGGGGCGCGGGTTCGCCGGGCGGCTGGAGGTGTCGGTCGAGGTGGCCGAGGACGCCCGGCACCGGGGGCTCGGACGGCTGCTGGTGACCGCCGCCCGGCAGCTGGCCGCGGAGCCGCTGTGGGCCCAGGTGGCGCCGGGGAACGCCCGCAGCCTGCGGGCGTTCCAGGCCGCCGGGTACCGTCCGGTGGGCGCGGAACTGCTGCTTCAGCGGAAGATGCCGGTGTGCCCCAGTGAGTAGCGGCCCGGCTGGGGGTAGACGGCGAGGCCGTGCGGACCGCTGCCGACCTTGATGCGGGCCACCTGCGCGCCGGTGCGGGTGTCGATGGCGTACACCTCGGCGTTGTAGCGGCCGGAGAGCCACAGGATCTTGCCGTCGGCGGAGACCCCGCCCATGTCGGGGCTGCCGCCGCCGGGCAGGTGCCACTTCTTGGTGAGCCGGTTCCGGGTGAAGTCGAAGATCGAGATGGTGCCCTCGCCCCGGTTGGAGATGTACATCTCGCGGGAGTCGCGGCTGACGTAGAGGCCGTGGGCGCCCTTGCCGGTGGCGAGGAACCGGGGCCGGGTGAACTTGTCGCCGTCCAGGATCCACAGGCCGTTGGCCATCATGTCGGCGATGTAGAACAGCTTGCCGTCCGGGGAGATCTTGACGTCCTGCGGCATGGCGCCGTGGAACGGCAGCTTCTCCTGGGCGACGACCTTCATCCGTGCCGTGTCGACCTTGAGGATCTCGCCGCTGAACTCGCAGGAGACGATGAAGTAGCGGCCGTCGATGGAGAAGTCGGCGTGGTTGACGCCGTAGCAGCTGACCGGGAGGGCCTTGACGACCTTCATGGTGTGCGCGTCGCGGAAGACCAGCTGGCGGTCCATGGAGGCCATGACGACGGCGTACTTGCCGTCAGGCGTGAAGTACAGGTTGTACGGGTCGTGCACGGCGACCGGTTTGCCGGCCCGGCCGGTGCGCGGGTCGATCGGGGTGAGGCTGTTGCCGAGGTCGTTGTTGACCCAGAGGGTCTTCAGGTCCCAGGACGGCACGACGTGCTGGGGCTGGCGGCCGACCGGGATGGTCTCGACGATCCGGTAGGTGGCGGGGTCGATGACGGTGACGGTGTCGGAGTTGGTGTTGGGGACGTACACCCGGGAGGGGAAGCCCTTGACCGCGGGCGAGAGCCGGTTCGGCCGGTCGGCGGCGTAGAGGTCGGCCGGGTCGTCCACCGGTGGCATCCCCGGCAACACGTCGACCAGCGGCTTCTTCACCTTCGGCTGGACCGGCGCCTTGCTGCCGACGGGCTCGTCCGCGTGGTCGTGGGACCCGCCGCCGCACGCGGAGAGCAGGGTCAGGGCGGTGACGGCGGCACCGGCGGCCAGCAGCCGGGCGGCTTTCGTGGTTCGCATCAGCTCAGCAGCTCCGTGGTGGTGACCGCGCGCAGTCCGCGGCGGCCGAGTTCGGTCAGGACGTCGGGGAGGGCGGCGACGGTGTCGGGGTACCCGAAGTGCAGGCTCACCACCGATCCGTTGCGCGCGCCGGCGAGGACCTCGCGGGTGACGGCGGCGGCGCCGGGGCGGGTGTAGTCGAGCGAGTCGACGTCGTACGACAGCACGTGCGGGTAGCCGGCGGCGCGGGCCAGCCGGGCGACGAGCGGGGAGGCGGCCGGGGCGCGGGAGGGGCGGAACCAGGTGCCGATGGAGCCGGTGAGCCGTTTGAGCCGCGTGGCGCAGTCGGTGATCTCCCGGCGGGCCTCCGCCTCGGGCAGGGTGTTGACGCCGATGTGCCGCTGGGTGTGGTTGCCGAGGTCGTGGCCGCCGTCGAGGATGCGGCGGGCGAGGTCCGGGTGCTGGTCAAGCCAGGTGCCGACGGCGAGCACGGTGAGCCGCGCGCCGCGCCGTTCGGCGGTGTCGAGCAGGGCGCGGGCCAGGGCGGGGTCCCCCTGGCCGTGGAAGGTGAGGGCCACCTGGGGGCGGGTGCGGGGGCCGTGGGTGATCTGGGCCGGGAGGCCGGGGTAGGCGCGGGGCCCCGGCGGGGGTTTCGACGGGGATTCCGACGGGGACGGCACGGGGGCGGCCGGGACGGAGGGCCGGGCGGCGTGTCCGGTGCCGCATCCGGCGGCGAGCGCACCGCCGGCGACGATTCCGGCGCCGGTGCGCAGCACATCACGGCGGTGGGTGGGGGTCACCTGCACCATTTAAGGGGCGATCGGTAAGAAACCGGGCGATTGGCGCCGCGGATGGCGCAACCGGACGCCCCGCCGGGTCTCAGCGGTCGGCGACCCGCATCTCGAACCACGTCGTCTTGCCCCGCGGCAGCAGGTCCACGCCCCAGCGGTCGGCCAGTTTGTCGACGAGGAACAGTCCGCGTCCGCTGACGTCCAGTTCCTGGACCGGCATCAGGCAGGGCAGCCCGCGCGAGGGGTCGCGGACCTCGACCCGGATCCAGCCGGTGCGGCGGCGCATCCGCAGGCCGAAGACGCGGGCGCCGGTGTGCCGTACGGCGTTGCCGACGAGCTCCGACACGAGCAGGACGGCGTCCTCGGCCAGTCTGGGGGTGAGCCGCCAGGTGCGCAGGACGACGACCTGGGCGAGCCGGCGGGCGGTGGCCGCGGATTCCGGGCGGGACGGCAGCGGGACCTCCGCCTCCGTCGGGTTCCCGAACAGTTCGAGCGCCTTGAGCCCCTGTTCGTCCTCGACCGCGGGTGACCAGCGCGCCGCGGCCGCACGGCTGTCTCCCCGCGGCTGTTCGATGCCCTCCAGCCCCGCCATGCCCCCATGATGGCCGTCCGGAGCCGCCTTGGGGGCCGTTCCCGAGGAATACGCCCCCCGCACGCCCCCGCCCCGCACCCGCCGTTCGGCATATGCCGTTGGCATGTCGATGTCTGGCACCGCCCGGTTGACCTGCGGCGACGGCTCACTTCCGGGCAATCGTCGGACCCCCTCGACGAGGCAGGCTTAAGGTTGCGTTAAGGCTCCCATAAACCGCCCCATCGGGGGACCCGAATGAGACGACGCGTCAATTGCAAGCCCCCGCACGAAAGTCGGCGGGGTGTTCACGCGGTTGGCGGTGCGGTCAGACGAACTTGGCCTTGCCCGGCCCCTCCTCCACGAAGCTGCGCATGCCGCGCTCGCGGTCCTCGGTGGCGAACAGACCGGCGAACCAGTTCCGTTCGACGGCGAGCCCGGTGTCGATGTCGGCCTCCAGGCCGGTGTCGACGGACTCCTTGGCCGCGCGCAGCGCGATGGCCGGCCCCTGGGCGAGCCGCGCGGCCCAGGCGTGCGCCTGCTCGTACACCTCGGCGGCCGGCACGACACGGTCCACCAGGCCGATGGCGAGGGCCTCGTCGGCCTTGACCTGACGGCCCGTGAAGATGAGGTCCTTGGCCTTGGAGGGGCCGATCAGCCGGGGCAGCCGCTGGGTGCCGCCGGCGCCCGGGATCAGGCCGAGCAGGATCTCGGGCTGGCCGAGCTTGGCGTTGTCGGCGGCGATGCGGTAGTCGGCGCACAGGGCCAGCTCGCAGCCGCCGCCGAGGGCGTAACCGGTGATGGCCGCGACGACGGGCTTGGGGATGCGGGCGACGGCGGTGAAGGAGTCCTGGAGGGCTCGGGAGCGCCGGACCATCGCCGCGTGGTCCATGGTCTGCATCTCCTTGATGTCCGCGCCCGCCGCGAACACCCGCTCGCCGCCGTAGATCACCACGGCGCGCACGTCGTCGCGGTCCGTGGCCTCCTCGGCCAGCTCCTTCAGCCGGTCCTGGGTGGCGATGTCCAGCGCGTTCATCGGCGGCCGGTCGAGCCGCAGGGTGCCGACGCCTTCGGCGACTTCGAGAGTGACGGTCATGGGGGTCAGGTTAACGGCCACTAACGACAATGGGCCCGGTGCGGTAGGTCACAGCACCGGGCCTCTGCGTCAGACGGGGCTCACTTCTTCCAGTCGGCCCACGACATGTTCCAGCCGTTGAGGCCGTTGTCGGGGGCCACCGTGGCGTCGTGGGAGTTCTTGACGACGACCACGTCACCGATCATCGAGTGGCTGAAGAACCAGGCGCCCGGGACGGACCTGTCGTAGCCGCCGCGCACGTCGCGCAGGCCGACGCAGCCGTGGCTGGCGTTGTAGTGGCCGGGGGCGTCCGGTGCCCAGTAGTTGCCGTGGATGAAGGTGCCGGAGTTGGTGAGGCGGATGGCGTGCGGGACGTCCTTGATGTCGTACTCGCCGCCGTAGCCGACGGTCTCGCCGTTCATCCGGGTGACGGTGAGCTTCTCGCTCATGACCATCTGGCCGTTCCAGGTGTCGTAGCCGGGCTTGCCGGTGGTGACGGGGAGCGTCCTGACGACCTTGCCGTCCTGGGTGACCTTCATCGTGTGCTTCTTGGCGTCCACGACGGAGACCTGGTTGCGGCCGATGGTGAACTTCACGGTCTTGCGCTGCTTGCCGTAGACGCCGTCGCGGCCCTCGACGCCGTCCAGGTCGAGGTCGACGGTGACCTTGGTGCCTGCCTTCCAGTACTTCTCGGGGCGGAAGTCCAGGCGGTCGTTGCCGAACCAGTGGCCCTCGACGTCGACGGCCGGCTCGGTCTTGACGCGGATGGCCTTCTCGACCGCGTCCGGGCTGGTGATGCCCCGGGTGAAGCGTATGGAGAACGGCATCCCGACGCCGACGGTGGACCCGTCCTCGGGGGTGAAGTAGCCGACGAAGGTGTTCTTCGGGGTCAGCGTGGTGAAGGTGGAGTCCTCGGCGGCCTCGCGGCCCTCGGCGTCCTTGGCGACCGCGTGCACCGTGTACCTGGTGCCGGCGGCCAGATGGGTCGACGGCGTCCAGGAGGCGCCGCCGCCGGATATCGCGCCCTCGACCTTCCCGCCCTTGGCGTCCTTGACGGTGACCTCGGTCAGCTTGCCCCGGGCGACGGCGACCTTGAGCGCCCCGCTGGTGTCGACGCCGGTGGCACCGGACGCGGGCGCGATGCTGACCGCGGCCGTGGACTGCCCGCCCTTGCGGCCGCCGGCGTCCTTGCCCTTGCCGTCCGCCGAACCGGAGCCCGAGTCGTCGCCCCCGCCGCACGCGGCGAGCGACAGCGCCAGGGCGCCGGCTATGACCGCCAGTGCCCCACGGCCTCGTCGCCCCCGAGCCGACGCCCCCGCCACAGGCCGCGTGTTCACGTTGTTCTCCCCTCCAGCGGCCCTGGTCAGGCCCGCTCCCCACCACGTTGTGCGCGCATATTAACTGCCAGGATTTGAGCGGGGTGTCAGGCGAATGTCACCGTTCCGTCGCAACTTCCGCCCGGCACCCGCGCCGCGCGCCCCGCCCCCTCACCCGGTTACTTCACCGCGCCGCCCGCCTTCCATTCCTTCCAGCCCATGTTCCAGCCGCCGAGGCCGTTGTCGGGGGCGACGGTCTTGTCCTTGCTGTTGACGACCTCGATGACGTCGCCGACGAGACTGCGGTCGAAGAACCAGCCCGCCGGGGTGTCCGAACTGCCGCCCTTGACGTCCATGAGGCCCACGCAGCCGTGGCTGACGTTGACCTGTCCGGGGGCGTCCGGCGCCCAGTAGTTGCCGTGCAGGAAGGTCCCGGAGTCGGTGAGCTTCATGGCGTGCGGGACGTCGGGGATGTCGTACTCGGCGCCCAGCCCGACCGTCTGGCTGTTCATGCGGGTGACCTCCAGCATGTCCATCACCACCATCTTCCCGTTGTACGTCGGGTGCTTGGGGGCGCCCGCGGTGATGGGGACGGTGGCGAGGAGATGCCCGTCGCGCCGGACGTCCATGGTGTGCCGGGCCGCGTCGACCACGGAGACCTGGCTGCGGCCGACGGTGAAGGAGAACGTCTTGTCCTGCAGGCCGTAGATCCCGCGGGCGCCCTGGACGTCCCGCAGGTCCAGGTCGACGGTCACCTCGGTGCCGGGTTTCCAGTACCGCTCGGGACGGAAGTCCAGGCGGTCCTTGCCGAACCAGTGCGGGCGGATCTCCACCGGGGGCCGCGCGCTGATCCGGACCGCGCGCTGGACGGCGGCACGGTCGGTGATCTGCTGGCTGAAGGCGAGCGAGACGATCATGCCGGTGCCGACGGTGGCGCGGTTCTCGGGGCTGACGTAGGCGATGAACCGCTTGTCGGGGACGTAGGTGGTGAACGTGGTGTGCCGGGCCGAGCGGCGGCCGTGGGAGTCCAGCGCGACCGCGTCGACGGTGTACCTGGCGGCCAGCGCCAGCCGGTCCTCGTCGGGCCGCCAGGTCAGCCCGTCCTCGCTGATGCGCCCCGGGACCGGGGTCTCCTGCGCGTCCTGCGACCTGACCACGGTCACCTTCTCCAGGCGCCCGCCGGGCACCCGTACCTGTAGCCGGTCACCCGGACGCACGGCCTTGCTGCCGTCGTCGGGGGTCACCCGGATGACGTCCTCGGGGGCCGGGGGCCTGCCCGGCTGCCCGCCCATGCCCAGGGGGCCCGAGCCGTCCATGGAGCAGCCCGCGAGCAGCCCCGCCCATGTCAGTACGGCGGCCAGCGCGGCCCCCGCGCGCCGTGCGCGTCCAGTTGCGTGCCTCACGCGAGACCCAACGACCGGGCCCGCTCCGGGGAAACGTGAGTGCGAGCCACGCGCTGGGCAGAACAGAGGGAAGGACGACACATGGGGGGTCTCCCCGCAGGGGACCCCCGGCCCGCGTCGGAGCCGTCGGGGCGCGGCCGGACCGGGTGGCCGGGGTGCCGGGAGCGCCCCGGCCACCCGGCGCGGCCGGCCGCGCCCCTCGGGCGAGCCACTGGGAAGAGGGGCGACAGTGACGAGCGCAGCCGAGCAGCGGGCACCGGCCGGGGTGCCGGCCGCGGGGAGCGGGCAACCGGCGGCGGTGAACGGCGCCCGGCGGGCCGTACCGCCCGTCCCGGCCGTGTGGCCGGGTGCGCCGACCCCGCTGGGGGCCCGGTTCCGGGTCGGCCCGGACGGAGTCGCGGGCACCAACTTCGCGCTGTGGGCGGCCGGTGCGGAGGCGGTCCGGGTGTGCCTCTTCGACGAAGGCGGCCGGGAGACGCAGATCCCGCTGACCGAACTGACGCACGAGATCTGGCACGGCTTCGTGCCCGGTGTGATGCCCGGCCAGCGCTACGGCTACCGGGTGGACGGCCGCTGGGACCCGTGGACCGGCGCCCGCTGGAACCCGGCGAAGCTGCTGCTGGACCCGTACGCGCGCGCGGTGGACGGCGAGTTCGGCCTCCCGCCGGAGGTGTACGGGCACGTGCGGGACTGGCCGGACCAGTCGGTCGCCGACACCGTGCGCGACGAGCGGGACTCGGCGCCGCACGTCCCGAAGGGGGTCGTCGTCCACGACGACGACGACTGGTCCGACGACCGGCGCCCCAAGACGCCCTGGGCCGACTCGGTGATCTACGAGCTGCACGTGCGGGGCTTCACCAAGCTGCACCCCGGCATCCCCGAGGAACTGCGCGGCACCTACGCGGGACTGGCGCACCCGGCCGCGATCGACCACCTCGTCGGGCTCGGCGTCACGGCCGTCGAGCTGCTGCCGGTGCACCAGTTCGCGCACGAGGACCACCTGCTGCGCCGGGGCCTGAGGAACTACTGGGGCTACAACTCCATCGGCTACTTCGCCCCGCACGCGGCCTACGCGGCCTCCGGTACGACCGGCCAGCAGGTCGGCGAGTTCAAGCGGATGGTGCGCGCGCTGCACGCGGCCGGCATCGAGGTCATCCTGGACGTGGTCTACAACCACACCGCGGAGGCCGGCGAACTGGGCCCCACGCTGTCCCTGAAGGGCATCGACAACCGCGGCTACTACCGGCTCCAGGACGACGCCCGCCGGTACGCGGACTACACCGGCTGCGGCAACACCCTGCACGTGGTCCGCCCCCAGGTGCTGCGCCTGATCACCGACTCGCTGCGCTACTGGGTGACGGAGATGGGCGTGGACGGCTTCCGCTTCGACCTCGCGGCGGCGCTGGCCCGCTCGATGCACGACGTCGACATGCTCTCCCCGTTCCTGGCGGTCATCGCCCAGGACCCGGTGCTGCGCCGGGTGAAGCTGATCGCCGAGCCGTGGGACATCGGCTCCGGCGGCTACCAGGTGGGCGCCTTCCCACCCCTGTGGACCGAGTGGAACGACCGCTACCGCAACGCGGTCCGGGACTTCTGGCGGCACGCCCTGCCCGACGTGCGCGAGATGGGCTACCGCCTCTCCGGCTCCAGCGACCTGTACGCCTGGGGCGGCCGGCGCCCCTACGCCTCCGTCAACTTCGTCACCGCGCACGACGGTTTCACCCTGCGCGACCTGGTGTCGTACGAGAGCAAGCGCAACGAGGCCAACGGCGAGAACAACCGGGACGGCACGGACGACAACCGCTCCTGGAACTGCGGCGCCGAGGGCGAGACCGACGACGCGGACGTACGGGCCCTGCGCCGCAGGCAGCTGCGGAACCTGCTGACCACCCTGCTGCTGTCCACCGGGGTGCCCATGCTGGTCGCGGGCGACGAACTGGGCCGCACCCAGCGCGGCAACAACAACGCCTACTGCCAGGACAACGAGATCAGCTGGCTGGACTGGTCGCTGCTGGAGCAGCCCGGCTGGCGGGCGCTGTACGACCTGACCTCGCGGCTGATCGCGCTGCGCCACCGGCATCCGGTCCTGCGCCGGCGGGCCTTCTTCTCCGGCCGCGCCCAGACCGCGGACGGGCTGCGCGACCTGGCCTGGTTCACCGCGCGGGGCGCGGAGATGACCGAGGGCGACTGGTACGCGCCCGCCGCCACGCTCGGCATGTACCTCTCCGGCCGGGACATCCCGGGCCGCGACGAGCGGGGCGCGCCGGTGGTGGACGACAGCTTCCTCGCGGTGCTGCACGCGGGCGAGGGGCCGACCGGCTTCGTGCTACCCGGCCCGCCGTGGGCGCAGCGGTACGAGGTGGTCGTGGACACCTCGGCGGAGGAGCAGGACCGGGCGCCGGGCACGGTCCACCGGGCGGGGGCGCGGATCACGGTCCCGGCGCGGACGGTGCTGCTGCTGAGGGTCTCCTGAACCCTACGGGAGCCGTGCGTGACGCGGATCACGCCCGCCGGGTGCAGCGTCGCCGGGGGCCCAGTGCCTTTCCCCTGGTGGAAGAAGAGCCGGCGAGGACGGGGACCGTGGGATGGAGCAGACCAGGGCCGGTGAGTACGACGCGTTCGTGGCGGCCCGCTGGTCGGTGTTGTTCCATCTCGCCCGTCTGCTCACCGGCGGGGACCGGCACCGCGCCGAGGACCTGTTGCAGGAGTCCTTGGTCAAGCTGTGGTTCGTCTGGCCGAGGGTCGCCGACGAGGCGCCGGAGGCGTATGTGCGCAAGGTGCTGGCGCGGGCCGCGGCCCGGTCGGCGCGGCGGCGCTGGTGGGGCGAACGGCCGGTGGAGGAGCTGCCCGAGGTGGCGGCGAACGGCGACGTGTCGGCGACCGTGGCCGAGCGGTCCCGCCTGGAGGCCGCGCTCGCCCAGCTGACGCCGCGGCAGCGGGCCGCGGTGGTCCTGCGCTACTACCAGGACCTGCCCGACCGGCAGGTCGCGGAGGCCCTGGGCTGCCCGGTGGGCACGGCCCGCTCCCATGCCGCGCGCGGCGTGGCCCGGCTCCGCGGGCTGCTGGCCGACGTCATCGAGCCGGTGGGGTGAGGGAGGACCCATGGAGCGCAGGGACCGCACGGATCACGGGGAGGACCGCATGGCTCCGCCGGACGGCACGGATCCCTTCGAGCGGGAGCTGACGCGGCTCATGCACCGGGCCCGGCAGCCGGTGCCGTTCGAGGTCCGGCACCGGGAGGCGCTGCGCGCGGGCGTGCGCGCCCGGCGCCGGGTGCGCACGGCGCGCCGGGCCGCCGGTTCCGTCCTGGCGGTGGCCGGGCTCGGCCTGGGCCTGTTCCTGTGGCCGCACGGCCACACCGCCGACCGGCCCACCGCCCCGCGCCCCCGGCCCGTGGTGAGCCCGGCGCCCGCGCCGAGCACCTCGCCGTCGCGGTCGCCGTCCGGGACGCCGGGTCCGCCGCCGTCCTCGTCGTCCACGCCGACGTCCACGCCGTCGTCCACGTCGACGTCCTCGCCGACGTCGACGCCGGAGGGCCTGCCGTCACCGGGCGACACCGCGACCACCTCCGCCCCGCCCACCGCCCCGGAGGGTCCGGCGACCGCCACGCAGCGGCCGCCGACGGCCACGGAGACCGCCTGGGGCGACAGCACCACGCCACCGGCCACCGCGACGGCGAGCGACTAGCCCCGCCTTCCGGCTCCTGCCCGCGCATGCCCTTCCGCGCGCCCTGTCCATTGGAACAAACAGGTACTTACGTGACATACATCCGACCGAGCCGACCGGTCCGACCGAGTGCGTCACCGGCCGCTGCACCCCGGCGCACCCCCGTGCCGATGCCCCAGGAGGACCCCGTCCTGGACGTGACCGTGCCGGTGTTCAACGAGGAGAAGGACCTGGAGCCCAACGTCCGGCGGCTGCACGCGCACCTGCGCAACGGCTTCCCCTACCCGTTCCGGATCACCATCGCCGACAACGCGAGCACCGACCGCACCCCGGTCATCGCCGCCCGGGTCGCCGGCGACCTCCCGGAGGTGGTCTCACTGCGGCTGCCCGAGAAAGGCCGCGGCCGGGCACTGCGGGCCGCCTGGTCGGGCTCCCGGGCGCCCGTGCTGGCGTATCTCGACGTGGACCTGTCCACCGGGCTCACCGCGCTGCTGCCGCTGGTGGCCCCGCTGATCTCCGGCCACTCCGACCTGGCCATCGGCACCCGGCTGGCGCCCGGCGCCCGGGTCGTGCGCGGGGCCCGGCGCGAGGTCATATCCCGCTGCTACAACGCCCTGCTGCGCCACACGCTCGCCGTCGGCTTCTCCGACGCGCAGTGCGGGTTCAAGGCGGTCCGGCGGGAGACAGCCGAGCGGCTGCTGCCGCTGGTGCGGGACGGGGAGTGGTTCTTCGACACCGAGTTGCTGGTGCTCGCCGAGCGGGCCGGCCTCAGGATCCACGAGGTGCCGGTGGACTGGGTGGACGACCCGGACAGCAGCGTCGACATCCTCGCCACCGCCCTGGCCGACCTGCGCGGGATCGTACGGATGCGACGCACCCTGCGCCGCCGCCGGCCCGGACCAGCGCTCCGGTGACCGCGACCCTGCCCGGCGCCCGCACGCCGGCCCCCGAGACCGTGCCCGTCCCCCGGGCGCGGGCCGCCGTCCGCCGCCACGGACCGGTCCTCGCCCTGTTCGGCACGCTGAAGCTGGCCGGTTTCTGCTCGTTCCTGTACCTGCTGTCCTCCGCCGGGGACTACCGCACCAAGCACCCCCGGTTCGGCGGCGGCGCACACCCCTGGGACGTGCTGGCCACCTGGGACGGCTGGTGGTACCAGCAGATCGCGCTGCACGGCTACGACCCGAAGCTCGTCCCGGTCCCGGGCGCCACCGGCCTGATCACGCTGGAGGGCAACTCGGCGGCGTTCTTCCCGCTCTACCCGGCCCTGATGCGGCTGGCCTCGGCCGTCACCGGCCTCGGCCCCTACGGCGCCGGGCTGCTTGTCTCCGTCGTCGCCTCCTTCGCCGCCGCCCTCGGCGTGTACGCCGTCGCCGAGCGGTTCGGCGGCCGGCGGGCCGGGCTCGCGGCGGCCGGGCTGTGGGCAGTGTGGCCAGGCTCGGGGGTGGAGTGGGCGGTCTACTCCGACTCGCTGTACGTGGCCCTGGCCGCCTGGGCCTGCCACGCCGTCCTCACCCGCCGCTGGCTCACCGCCGGCGTGCTCGCCTTCGCGGCCGGTCTCAACCGGCCCACGGCCGCCGCGCTGATCGCCGCGCTCGGCGTGGCCGCGCTGCTGTCGCTGCGCCGGCGGGAGGACGGCGCCCTGCGCCCGCTGCTGGCCACGGCCCTCGCCCCGCTGGGGCTGCTCGGCTACCTGCTCTGGGTCGGCGACCGCATGGGCGACCTGGGCGGCTACTTCCGCCTCCAGTCGGGCGCGTGGGCGCACAGCTTCGACTACGGCGCGCAGACCCTGGACGTGCTGACGTCCGTGCCCGTGGGCAGGTTCGACTACCTCTTCGCCTACCCCTTCGCGGACGTCATCTCCGTCGCCGTCATCCTGCTCGCCTGCGCGCTGCTGCCGCTGCTGCTGCGGCTGCGCCCGCCGGCGGTGCTGGTCGTGTACACCGTGCTGACCCTGGCCCTGGTGCTCGGCAGCCAGCAGATCGTCGCCAACATCTCCCGCTACCTGCTCCCCTGCTTCCCGCTGTTCCTGCCGCTCGCGGTCGCCATGCGCCGGCTGAGCCTGCCCGTGCAGTGCACGCTGCTGGGCATCGCGGCCCTGGCGTCCGGCTCGTACGCCGGGTACGCCCTCTTCGAGCTGGGGGTGCCGTGATCCGCCCGGCTACGACGTCCGGGTCCCGCGCGCGTCAGGCCAGGCTGTCCCGCCACGCCTTGTGGAGGTCCGCGAACCGGCCCGTGCCGCCGATGAGTTCGTCCGGGCGGCCGTCCTCGACGATCCGGCCGTGTTCCATCACCAGCACCCGGTCCGCGATCTCCACCGTGGAGAGCCGGTGCGCGATCACCACCGCGGTACGGCCGCGCAGCACCGTCGCCATGGCCCGCTGCACCGCCCGCTCCCCCGGGATGTCCAGCGAGCTGGTCGCCTCGTCCAGGATCAGCACGGCCGGGTCGGCGAGCAACGCGCGGGCGAAGGCGACCAGTTGGCGCTGCCCGGCGGAGATCCGGCCACCGCGCTTGCGGACGTCGGTGTCGTAGCCGTCGGGCAGGGCGCTGATGAACTCGTGCGCGCCGATGGCCTTCGCGGCCCGCTCGATCTCCTCCCGGGTGGCGTCGGGCCGGCCGAGGGCGATGTTGTCGGCGACCGTGCCGGAGAACAGGAACGCCTCCTGCGTCACCATGACCACCCCGCGCCGCAGTTCGGGCATCGGCAGCTCGCGCAGGTCCACGCCGTCCAGCAGCACGCGCCCGGCGGAGGGGTCGTAGAACCGGGCGAGCAGCTTGGCCAGGGTCGACTTGCCCGCGCCGGTGGAGCCGACGACCGCGACCGTCTGCCCGGCGGGCAGGGTCAGGTCGAAGCGGGGCAGCACCTCGCCGCCGGTGCGGTAGGCGAACCGGACCCCGTCGAAGACGACCTCGCGTCCCGGGAACTCATCCCGCCGGGGCGGCAGTTCGCGCGGGTGCTCCGGTTCCGGCACGGACGGCGTCTGCGCCAGCAGCCCGGCGATCTTCTCCAGGGAGGCGGCGGCCGACTGGTAGGAGTTCAGGAACATGCCGAGCCGGTCGATGGGGTCGTACAGCCGGCGCAGGTACAGCACGGCCGCCGCCAGCACACCCAGTTCCAGCGAGCTGGACGCCACCCGGTGGGCGCCCCAGAGCACGATCCCGGCGACCGCGGTGTTGGCCACCAGCCGGGAGCCGACGACATAGCGGGCCATCTCCAGCAGCGAGTCGCCGTTCGTGCGTTCGTGCCGCGCGTTCAGCACGGCGAACTCGGCGTCGTTGGCGGCCTCGCGGCGGAAGGCGCGCACCGGCCGGATGCCGTTCATCGTCTCCACGAACTTCACGATCACCGCCGCGATGGCCGTGGACCGCGCCCCGTACACCCGCGCCGCGCGCCGCCGGTAGAGCCGGACGAGCAGGTACAGCGGCAGGAAGGACGCCACCGCGACCGCGCCGAGGCCGGGGTCGAGCCAGAGCAGCGTCGCGGAGATGTAGACGAACGACAGGATGACGGTCACCAGTTCCTGGAGACCCTCGTCGAGGAGTTCGCGCAGCGACTCGACGTCCGTGGTGGACCGGGAGATCAGCCGGCCCGATGTGTACCGCTCGTGGAAGTCGACGCTCAGCGCCTGCGCGTGCCGGAAGATCCGCTCGCGCAGGTCCAGCAGCACGTCCTGGCTGACCCGGGCGGAGGTCTCGATGAACGCGAACTGCAGCGCGCCGGAGGCGAGGGCGCACAGCAGGTAGCCGGCGGCGACCGCGAACAGCGGCCCGTTGCGGTCGTCCCGGAACGCGGGGACGGCGGTGTCGATGGCGTACGCCACCAGCAGCGGGCCCGCCTGCACCGCCGCCTGCTGGAGCAGCAGCAGGAGCGTGGTGAACGCGACCCGGGCCTTCATGGGCGCGAGCAGCGAGCGCAGCAGGGCGGCGGTGGCGCCGGGCGGGCTGGGCAGGACGTCCCGGTCGAACTGGTCGCCCGCGCCGCCCGGCTCGTCCGCGTCCAGGCGACGGGCCGGTCCGTCGTCGTCGACGGCGGGGGTTGAGGGGGTCGTGGTGGTCAACGGGAGTCCTCCTGTTCCCCGGACATCAGACGGGCGTACTCGGCGTTCTCGCGCAGCAGTTGCTGATGGGTGCCGACGGCGGCGATGCGGCCGCCCGAGAGCAGGGCGACGCGGTCGGCGAGCAGCACGGTGGACGGGCGGTGGGCCACGATCAGCGCGGTGGTGTCGGCGAGCACCTGGCGCAGCGCGGCCTCCACGGCGGCCTCCGTGTGCACGTCCAGGGCGGACAGCGGGTCGTCCAGGACCAGGAACTCCGGCCGGCCGACCACCGCGCGGGCCAGCGCGAGGCGCTGCCGCTGGCCGCCGGACAGGCTCAGGCCCTGCTCGCCGACGCGGGTGTCGGTGCCCTGCGGCAGCGCGTGCGCGAAGTCGGCCTGGGCGATGGCGAGGGCCCGGTCCAGTTCCGGTTTCCCCGCGGCGTCCCGGGCGCCCATGAGCACGTTCTCACCGACGCTGGCGGAGAACAGGGTGGGTTCCTCGAAGGCCACGGCGACTCTGCCGCGCAACTCCGCGCGGGACATGGCGGCGATGTCCTCGCCGTTGAGGGTGATCCGCCCGGAGGTCACCTCGTGCAGCCGGGGGACGAGCGCGGTGAGGGTGGTCTTCCCGCTGCCGGTGGCCCCGACGAGGGCCATGGACTCACCGGGGCGGATGTGCAGGTCGACGGCGGACAGCAGGGGCGGGGAGCCGGGGGGCGCGTCGGGGTAACGGAACGACACGCCCTCGAACCGGAGTCCCGGTGCGGCGGCGGGGTCCGCGGCACCGCGCGGGCGGGTGCCGCCGCCCGCGACCCCGTTCCCGTCCTCGTCCAGCCGGTCCTCCGGCACCTCGTCCATCACCTCGAAGTACCGCTCCGTGGCGGTCGCCGCCTCCTGGCTCATGGCCAGCAGGAACCCGATCGAGTCCACGGGCCACCGCAGGGCGAGCGCCGTGCTCAGGAAGGCCACCAGCGTCCCGGCGGACAGCTCCCCGTCGGCCACCCGCAGCACCCCAAGCACCAGCGCCGCCCCGATCGCCACCTCCGGCAGCGTCACGATGACGCCCCAGATCGTGGCCAGCAGCCGCGCCTTGCGCAGTTCCGTGCCCCGGAGCCGGCCGGCGAGTTCGCGGAAGGCGCGCGCCTGGCTGCGGTGGCGGCCGAAGCCCTTGATGACGCGGATGCCGAGCACGCTCTCCTCGACCACCGTCGTCAGGTCGCCGATCTGGTCCTGGGCGCGCCGCGCCACCTGCGCGTACCGCCGTTCGAAGACCACGCACGTCCACATCACGGGGACGGCGGGGCCGAGGATGACCAGTCCCAGCACCCAGTCCTGGAGCAGCATGATGACCAGGCCGACGAGGATGGTGACGCCGTTGACGAGGAGGAACGTCAGCGGGAAGGCGAGGAACATGCGCAGCAGCATCAGGTCGGTGGTGCCGCGCGAGAGCAGCTGACCGGACGCCCAGCGGTCGTGGAAGGCCACCGGCAGCCGTTGCAGACGCCGGTACAGCGCGGCGCGCATCTCCGCCTCGACGTGGGACAGCGGCCGGGCCACGAGCCAGCGCCGTATGCCGAACAGGACCGCCTCGGCGATGCCGAGCAGGAGCAGGCAGAGCGCGCCGAGCCATACGCCCGCCGGGTCGCGGCCGGCGACCGGCCCGTCGACCATCCACTTCAGGACGAGCGGGATCACCAGCCCCGTACAGGAGGCGACGACCGCGACGAACGCGGCGGTGAACAGCCGGGCGCGCACGGGACGGACGTACGGCCACAGCCTGAGCAGGGTCCGTACGGCGGATCGGTCGGTGGTTTCACGTGTCGTGGCCATCAACCGCGAGCGTACGGACCACCACTGACATCGCCCACCGAGTTTCGGCCCGGCTCCGCTCGGACCCCGCTCCCGGCGCGGGTCCGGCCGGCCGCCGGCGGCGCCGGCCGGCCCTCACCCGGCCGGGTGACCGTGTTCCGCCGGGCGGGGCGCCTCGGGGAAAATGGGCGGGCGCCGAGGGGGACGGCCGGCGGATCGGGGGATGGATGATCGACGCGTACGAGGATCCGGGCACGCCCGACACCCGTGGCGGCTGGCGGTTCCTGTGGTGGCTGGTGCGGTGTCAGGCGGGGCGTTCGGTGGCCGGGGCGCTGCTGGCCAGTACCTGGATGGTGCTGCTGGCCGCACAGCCGTACCTGATGGCGCGGGCCGTGGACGACGGGCTGCTGCCGGGGCGGCTCGGGGTGCTCGCCGGGTGGGCCGGGGCGATGTTCGCCGTCGGGGCGCTGAACGCGTGGGTGAGCATCCTGCGGCACCGGGTGATGACGCGGGTCCGGATGGACGCCAACTTCCGCACCGTCAAGGTGGTGGTCGGGCACGTGGTGCGGCTGGGGGCCGTGCTGCCGCGCCGGGCCGGGGCCGGTGAGGTCGTCACCATCGGGGTCGGGGACGTGCAGACCCTGGCGACCGCGCTGACCGTGGTGGGCCCGGGGGTCGGCTCGCTCGTGGTCTACGCGGTGGTGGCCGGGCTGCTGCTGGCGATCTCCGCGCCGCTGGCCGCGGTGGTGCTGCTCGGGGTGCCGGTGATCGCACTGCTCACCGGGCCGCCCGCGCGGCGGCTGCAGGGCGCGGAGAGCGGGTACCGCGAGCTCCAGGGGATCCTCACCGCGCGCATCGCCGACCTCGCGGGCGGGCTGCGCGTCCTGAACGGGCTCGGCGGCAAGGGGTTGGTCGCGGACGCGTTCCGGAACGACTCGCGGCGGTTGCGGGCACAGGGCTACCGGGTGGGCGCCGTGGCCAGCTGGGTGCAGGCGCTCGGAGTGGGCCTGCCGACCCTGTTCCTCGCCGTGGTGACCTGGCTGGCGGCCCGGCTCACCGCCGAGGGCTCCATGTCGGTGGGCGAGCTGGTCTCCGTCTACGGCTATGTGGCGGTGCTGGTCGGACCGGTCTCGTTCTTCATCCGGATGGCCTACGACCTCAACCGGGGCGTGGTGGCCGCGCGCAGGGCGGTACGGCTGCTGCGGCTGGAACCGGAACCGGACACCGGCACCCTGCCGGCGCCCGCCGGACCGGCCGAGCTGCACGACCCGGCGTCCGGGGTGCGGGTGGTGCCGGGCCGGCTGACCGCCCTGGCCGCCGTCCGGCCCGCCGAGGCCACCGCCGTGGTCGACCGGCTCGGCCGGTACGGGCCCACCGACGCCACCTGGGGCGGGGTACGGCTCGACGCGGTCCCGCTGCCGGACGTGCGGCGGCGCGTGCTGGTCGCCGACAACGAGGCGGACCTGTTCGCGGGGCCGCTGCGGGAGGTGCTGGCCGCCGCGCACCCGGCCGACGAGGCGGCACTGCGCCGGGCGGTGCACGCGGCGGCGGCCGAGGACGTGGTCCGGGGCCTGCCGGACGGCCTGGACTCGGCGGTGGCCGGGCAGGGCCGCAGCCTCTCCGGCGGCCAGCGGCAACGCGTGCGCCTCGCCCGGGCGCTGCTGGCCGACCCCGAGGTGCTGCTCGCCGTGGAACCGACCTCGGCGCTGGACGCCCACACGGAGGCGGCGGTCGCCGACCGGCTCCGGGCGGCACGGGAGGGCCGCACCACGCTGGTGACGACGACGTCCCCGCTGGTCCTGGCCCGGGCGGACACGGTCGTGTTCCTGGCCGACGGCAAGGTCGCGGCGACCGGCCCGCACCCGGCCCTGCTGGCGGAGCAGCCGGCGTACCGGGCGCTGGTCGCGCGCGACGGCGGGGAGCCGGGGGACACGCCGGACGGAGAGGACACGCCGGACCCGGCGACCACCGCCACCGCGCCCCCGACGGGTGCGGTGGCCCCACCCGCGAAGGAGCCCCGCGCATGACCACTGGCGATGCCCTGCTGCCCGTCGCCGACCGGGCGGCCGTGCGGCGGGCCACGGTGCGGCTGGTGTCGGCCGACCGGCGGGCGTTCGCCGCGGCGCTCGGCCTGAACGCGCTGGCCGCTGCGGCGGGGCTGGCCGGGCCCTGGCTGCTGGGCCGGATCGTCGACGAGGTGCGGGCCGGGCACGGGGCCGGCGCGGTCGACCGGCTGGCGTCCTGGATCGTGGTGTGCGCGCTGGCGCAGCTCCTGCTGGCCCGCTGGGCGCGGTACGTCGGGCACCGGTTCGGGGAGCGCACGCTGGCCCGGGTCCGCGAGGAGTACGTCGAGCGGGTGCTGGCACTGCCCGCCTCCGTGGTCGAGCGGGCCGGTACCGGTGACCTGACCGCGCGGGGCACGGCGGACGTGGCGACCGTCGGCACGACCCTGCGGGACGCCGGCCCCGAGCTGCTCGTCGACAGCGTGCAGGCGGTCTTCGTGCTGGGCGCGGTGTTCGCGCTCGACCCCCTGCTGGGGGCGTTCGGCCTGCTCGGTCTCACCCCGATCCAGCTGGCGCTGCGCTGGTACCTGCGGCGCGCCCGGGACGGCTACCTCGCCGAGGGGGCGGCGACCTCGCAGGTCGCGGAGACCGTCGCGGCGACGGCGGCCGGCGCGCGGACCGTGGAGGCGTTCGGGCTGCGGGAGCGGCGGATCGCGGCGAGCCGCGACGCGCTGGAGGCGTCCCGCCGTACCCGTCTGTACACCCTGCGCCTGCGGTCGGTGTTCTTCCCGGCGGTCGAGGTGACGTACACCGTCCCGGTGGCCGGTGTGCTGCTGCTCGGCGGCTGGCTGCACGCCCGGGGGGCGGTCGGGGTGGGCGCGGTGGTGGCGGCGGCGCTGTACCTGCGGCAGTTCACCGAGCCGCTGGACCAGATCCTGATGCGGGTGGAGCAACTGCAGAGCAGCGGCGCCTCGTTCGCGCGCGTGGAGGGGCTGGCGCGGGCTCCCCGGGACGAGGGCGAGGCGGTGTCCGCGGTGCCGGCGGACGACCGGATCGAGGTGCGCGGGGTGCGGTACGCCTACGAGCACGGCGGTGAGGTGCTGGGCGGGGTGGACCTGACGGTACGGCCCGGGGAGCGGCTCGCCGTGGTGGGGCCGTCCGGCGCCGGCAAGACGACCCTGAGCCGGCTGCTCGCGGGCGTCGACCGGCCCGGTTGCGGCACGGTGACGGTGGGCGGGGTGCCGGTGGCCGGGCTGGCGCCGGAACTGCTGCGCCGGCAGGTGGTGCTGGTCACCCAGGAGCACCACGTCTTCCTGGGCACCGTGCGGGAGAACCTGCTCATCGCCGAACCCGCCGCCGACGACGCCGCCTTGTGGGCGGCGCTCGCGGCCGTGGGCGCCGACGACTGGGTGCGGGGCCTGCCGGACGGACTCGACACCCGGCTGGGCGAGGGCGGCCGGCCGACGGACGGTTCGCAGGCCCAGCGGCTCGCCCTCGCGCGCGTGGTCCTGGCGGATCCGCACACCCTGATCCTCGACGAGGCGACGGCCCTGCTGGATCCGGCCACCGCCCGGCACACCGAGCGCGCCCTCGCCTCGGTGCTCGAGGGCCGTACGGTCATCGCCATCGCCCACCGCCTGCACACGGCGCACGACGCGGACCGGGTGGCGGTCATGGAGGGCGGCCGACTGACCGAACTGGGCACGCACGAGGAGCTGGTGGCGGCGGACGGCGCGTACGCGGCGCTGTGGCGGACGTGGCACGGGCAGGCGTCCGCATAACGGACTCGCACATCCGGACAACGAACCGTTTCCGGCCAAATTGGTGACGCGGTCCTGACAAGGAGTGAGATCGCCTGCCACTCTTCCCTGGCCGACTCACAGCGGCCCCACAGTTTCCGCGCCTTCTGTGTGAGCCGGCTCCGCACCTGCACGTGGCTTTCGCGTACCGCCTTGTTCTGCCCGGACGCCCCAACCCATCGTCCGGTCTCCCCGGCCGCGCGACCCGCGGTCACGCAGAAGGAGTCAGTGTGAGAAGCAATTCCTCTCGCGGACGCACCTCCCACACCCCGCACCGTCCCACCGCGCACCGCCGTGCCGCCACCGTCGCCCTCGCCGGCGTCGCCGCCCTGATCGCCGCCGCCGTCCAGTCCGGCGCGGCCACCGCCGCCCCGGCGACCCCGCGGGCCGGCAAGGCCGGCCCGGCCCACGCGGCGGTCAGGCTCACGCCCGCGCAGCGCGCCGAGCTGATACGCCACGCCGACGCCGGCACCGCCGCCACCGCCCGGCAGATCGGCCTGGGCGCCCGGGAGCAGCTGGTCGTCAAGGACGTCGTCAAGGACGCCGACGGCACGCTGCACACCCGCTACGAGCGCACGTACGGGGGTCTGCCGGTGCTCGGCGGCGACCTGGTGGTGACCACCGACAGGTCGGGCAAGACCATGGAGGTGATCCGGGCCACCGGCGCCACGCTGAAGGTCGCCGGGCTCACCCCGGCCGTGCCGAAGGCCGCCGCCGAGAAGCAGGCCGTCCAACGGGCGAAGGCGCTCGGCGCCACGAAGCCGGCCGCGGACGGCGTCCGCGAGGTGATCTGGGCGGCGAGCGGCAAGCCCGTGCTGGCGTACGAGACGGTCGTCGGCGGCCTCCAGGACGACGGCACCCCGAACCAGCTGCACGTCGTCACGGACGCGGCCAGCGGGAAGAGGCTCTTCGAGTACCAGGGCGTCAAGAGCGGCATCGGCAACACCCAGTACAGCGGGCAGGTCACGCTGACCACGACCCAGTCGGGCTCGGCGTACACGCTCACCGACGGGGCGCGCGGGGGCCACAAGACGTACAACCTGAACCGGGGCACCTCCGGCACCGGGACCCTGTTCTCGCAGTCCTCCGACACCTGGGGCAACGGGAGCAGCTCCAACGCCGCCACCGCCGGCGCGGACGCCCACTACGGCGCGGCGCTCACCTGGGACTACTACAAGAGCACGTTCGGCCGCACCGGCATCAAGAACAACGGCGTCGGCGCCTACTCCCGCGTGCACTACGGCAACGCCTACGTCAACGCGTTCTGGGACGACAGCTGCTTCTGCATGACCTACGGCGACGGCTCCGGCAACGCCAAACCGCTGACCTCGATCGACGTGGCCGGCCACGAGATGAGCCACGGCGTCACCTCCGCCACCGCGAACCTCACCTACAGCGGTGAGTCCGGCGGCCTGAACGAGGCGACCAGCGACATCATGGCCGCCGGCGTGGAGTTCTACGCGAACAACTCCAGCGATCCCGGCGACTACCTGGTGGGCGAGAAGATCGACATCAACGGCAACGGCACCCCGCTGCGCTACATGGACAAGCCCAGCAAGGACGGCGCCTCCAAGGACACCTGGTACTCGGGCATCGGCGGCGTGGACGTGCACTACTCGTCCGGTCCCGCGAACCACTTCTTCTACCTGCTCAGCGAGGGCAGCGGCGCCAAGGTCGTCAACGGTGTGAGCTACAACTCGCCGACGGCGGACGGGCTCGCGGTCACCGGCATCGGCCGGGACAAGGCGCTGCAGATCTGGTACCGGGCGCTGACCACCAAGTGGACGTCCACGACCAACTACGCGGGCGCCCGCACCGGCACCCTCGCGGCCGCCGGCGAGCTGTACGGCACCACCAGCGCCGAATACAAGGCCGTGCAGGACGCCTGGGCGGGCGTCGGGGTCGGCTCGCGCTCCGGTGGCGGGACCGGCGGCGGTACGTCGTACGAGAGCACCACGCCGGTGCCGGTGCCGGACAACGGCCCCGCCGTCACGTCGGACATCACCGTCTCCGGCCGCACCGGCAACGCGCCCGGCAGCCTCCAGGTGAGCGTCGACATCACCCACACCTGGCGCGGTGACCTGGTGATCGACCTCGTCGGCCCGTCGGGCACCGCCTACCGGCTGAAGAACTTCAGCTCCTCGGACTCGGCGGACGACGTGAACGAGACCTACACGGTCGACGCCTCCGCCGAATCGGCCAACGGCACGTGGAAGTTGCGGGTGCAGGATCAGGCCACGTACGACACCGGAACACTCAACGGCTGGAAGCTGACCTTCCCGTAAACCGCACGCCAGGCGCCCGGGACCACGGGGCTGTCCGGGGGTCGAGCACCCCGGACGGCACCCGGTTCACATGCCCGCAACGTTTCTCGGACAGCGTTTTTCGGCCAACATCACGTCAGGGTCCTGACATGTACGCGTCCTTGATGTCACTCTCTCTCCACCCGCCGCAGCAGCACCGCAACTTCGCAACGCCACCTCACTCCGGCAGTAACCCCACACTGCCCGGACTCCCCCACCAGAAGGAGCTTCTGTGAGCCCCCTCTACGCGCGTCACAAGCGCACCACTCTGGCCATCGCCACCGCTGTCGCCGCCGGAGCGCTGCTCGCCACCGGTGTCACCACCAGTGCCACCGCCCAGCCCGCGGCCAAGCCCCTCGCCGCCGCCCCGACCGCGCTGTCCGCGGCCGCGCGCACCACCCTGATCCAGCAGGCCCAGGCCGACGCGGCCGGCACCGCCCGGAAGATAGGCCTCGGCGCCCAGGAGAAGCTGGTCGTCAAGGACGTCGTCAAGGACGCCGACGGCACCGTCCACACCCGCTACGAGCGCACCTACGCGGGCCTGCCGGTGCTCGGCGGCGACCTGATCGTCCACACGGCCAAGTCCGGCAAGACCCAGGGCGTCACCAAGGCGACCAAGTCGGCGATCAAGGTGGCCTCGCTCAAGCCGCAGATCACCGCCGCCAAGGCCGAGAAGCAGGCGGTGTCCGCCGCCAAGACGCTGGGCTCCGCCAAGACCACCGCGGACGGCGCCCGCAAGGTGATCTGGGCCGGCTCCGGCAAGCCCGTCCTCGCCTACGAGACCGTCGTCGGCGGCCTCCAGGACGACGGCACCCCGAACCAGCTGCACGTCATCACCGACGCGGCCACCGGCAAGAAGCTCTTCGAGTACCAGGGCGTCGAGACCGCGACCGGCAAGACGCTGTACTCCGGCACGGTCACCCTCAACTCCGTGCAGTCGGGCTCGACGTACCAGCTCACCGACAGCGCCCGGGGCAACCACAAGACCTACAACCTGGCCCGCAAGACGTCCGGCACGGGCACCCTGGTGGCCAGCTCCACCAACGTCTTCGGCACCGGTACCGCCTCCAGCTCCTCCTCCGACCAGACCGCGGCCGCCGACGCCGCCTACGGCGCGGCCGAGACCTGGGACTTCTACAAGAGCACGTTCGGCCGCAACGGCATCAAGAACAACGGTGTCGGCGCCTACTCCCGCGTGCACTACGGCAACGCCTACGTGAACGCGTTCTGGGACGACAGCTGCTTCTGCATGACCTACGGCGACGGCTCCGGCAACGTCGACCCGCTGACCTCGCTGGACGTGGCCGGCCACGAGATGAGCCACGGCGTCACCTCCAACACCGCGGGCCTGAACTACTCGGGTGAGTCCGGCGGCCTGAACGAGGCCACCTCCGACATCTTCGGCACCGGCGTGGAGTTCTTCGCGAACAACGCGTCCGACCCCGGTGACTACCTCATCGGCGAGAAGATCAACATCAACGGCGACGGCACCCCGCTGCGCTACATGGACAAGCCCAGCAAGGACGGCGGCTCGGCCGACTACTGGTCCTCGACCGTCGGCAGCAAGGACGTGCACTACTCGTCCGGCGTCGCGAACCACTTCTTCTACCTCCTGTCGGAGGGCAGCGGTTCGAAGACGATCAACGGCGTGACCTACAACTCGCCGACCTACAACGGCGCCGCCGTCACCGGCATCGGCCGCGCCAAGGCGCTCCAGATCTGGTACAAGGCGCTGACCACGTACATGACGTCGACGACCAACTACAAGGCCGCCCGCACGGCGACCCTGAACGCGGCGTCCGCGCTGTACGGCTCCGGCAGCGCCGAGTACAACGCGGTCGCGGCGGCCTGGACGGCGGTCAACGTCAGCTAGTCCGCGCCGGCTCGTGAGGGGGGCGGCACCCGGGAAGCGGTTCTTCCGGGTGCCGCCCTACCCTTGTGACCCATGTCCTCGGCGACCTTCACCTACGAGCCGGTCGGTGCGACCCGCGACGATCTCACCTTCTGCCCGCCCGGCTTCCACCCCATGCTGGTCCGCACCCGCCTCGGCGAGGGCCAGGAGGTGTTCCAGCGAGCCGCCGAGGCGGTCCTGACCTGGGAGATGCACCGCGCGCTCGGCGTCGGCATAGACGCAGGCGCCGACCGAGCCGCCCCCGGAACCGACGTCACCGTCACCCTGGCCGGCGTCATCAGGGCCCCCTGCCGCATCATATGGACGGCCGAGGAGCACCGCCGGGCCGGCTGGGCCTACGGCACCCTCGAAGGCCACCCCGAGTGCGGCGAGGAGGCCTTCGTGGTCGACCGCACCGGCGACGGCACGGTCTGGCTGACGGTGGCGGCCTTCAGCAAGGCCGCCAAGTGGTACGCCCGCGCGGGCGGCCCGGCAACCCGCGGACTGCAACACGCCTACGCGCGGCGGTGCGGGGTTGTACTGAGGAAGTTGTGCGGGAACCTGCCGGAAGCATGACCCTTTGACAGGCCGGAATTCGGTCGTGCCGCCGACGGGATCCGCGCTCCGCGTTGCGATCCGGAACGCGCCGATGTGATGATCCGGCCGTGGACAATCACGGGGGCAATACCGGATCTGCTGCAGATAAGCCCAGGTCACGGCTATATGACTACGCGGGCGCGACCCGTAGCGACCAGCGGGACACGACCACACCCAAGGCGTCCGAAGGCCCCGGTTTGCCTGAGCGTGGGGCACCACAGACCGATGCGGCGGAGCACCGGCGGCATGAATTCGCGAATCTGCTCGGCGAGTTCCGTCGTACCCCGGTGCTCGTACCCCTGGACCAAGACGACGCGCCGCTGACGGCGGACTTCGGTGGTGTCCGCTGGTTCTACGCCTTCTCGAACGAGGAGGCGTTGGCGCGTTTCGCGCTCGCGCGGGGTGAGGGTGACCGGGAGTGGCCGTACCAGCGGTGGCTGGGGGCGCGTCTGCTGGACGCTGCGGTTCCGGCGGCCGGGGTGCCGTGCGGGGTGGCGCTGGACTGCGCGGACGGTGAGGACGGGATGGTGTTTCCTCCGGTGCGCGGGATCGTGCCGGACGAGGTGGCGGTGGACGCCGGTGCGGCGCCTGAGGACAAGGGGGACGAGCGGTGACCGGGGGCGGCGGCAAGGATCTGGCGACGGAGGGACTCGGTCTGATCGCCAAGGGCCTGACCGAGGCGCTGGGCGAGTTGAAGGAACTGGGCATGGTCGGCGAGGCCGGCGCCGGGCGTGGCTTCTCGGACATCGCCCTGTCCGGGCTGGAACTGGGCCACGAAGGGCTCACGGACGAGTTCAAGTCGTTCTGCGAACGCTGGGAGTGGGGCGTGCGGTCGCTGATCGACGAGGGCAACGGCTTCGCCGCGAAGACGGGCCTGGCGGCGGGCACGTACTACGAGACCGACCAGTACGTCGAGGGCACCTTCAAGATCGTCACCAACGCGGCCATCGGCAATCCGTACGCCTCCGAGGAGGACGTGCAGAAGATGGGTTATGGCGACATCGCCTCCTCCGTCGGGGAGGCGGACTACAGCAAGGAGTCCTTCGAACAGGCCTGGGCCAACAGCAAGCAGGGCTGGAAGGACGCCGGCCGCGACCTGATGACCTCGCACACCGTGGGCCCGATGGGTCTCAGCCAAGAGGACGTGTACAACGCGTTCGGGGTCTCGGACAAGGAGTACGACCAGTACCTGGACGACACCTTCGGCCCCTCCCCCGAGGCCCGCGCCGAGGCCGTCGAGCAGCAGCGCGGTGAGGACTGATGGGGGTCTTCGGTGACATCGGCGACGGCCTGAACAGTGCCCTGGGCTACGGAGAACATCTCTACGACGAGGGCAAGAAGAAGCTCGGCGAGGCGGTCGACTACGGCACCGACAAGCTGGGCGGGGCACTGGACTACGTCGGTGCGCACGACTGGGCCGACAGCGTGGAGGACTGGGGCGACGGTGTCGCCTCCGACCTCGGGGCGACCCCGGGCGAGCAGCAGCTCGGCCAGAGCGAGGAGGCGAACGAACTCGTCCATGGCAGCCCAGGCAAGATCCGCGAGAGCGCCAAGCACCTGCGGGACTTCCACGGCGCGTTCGACAAGGTCGGCCGGGGGCTGAAGAAGGTCGACTCCTCCGGCTGGCAGGGCGAGGGCGGCGACGCGTTCCGGGAGAAGTTCGCCGTGCACCCCGTCAAGTGGGCGCAGGCGGCCGAGGCGTGCGCCACGGCGGCCGGGGCGCTGGAGGCGTACGCCGACACCGTCAAGTGGGCACAATGACAGGCGAAGGAGGTTGTAGAGCTCTACAAGAAGGGCGTGAAGGCGTCCAAGGACGCGGTGGACGCGTACAACAAGAAAGTCGACGCCTACAACGCCAAGATCAAGGCCGACGAGGACCCCGGCCCGAAGCCCGGCCCCTTCCAGGACCCCGGCAAAGCCGACATCAAGGCGGCTGTCGACAAGCTCACCGAGGCCCGTAAGCAGCGCAACACCGCGGCCTCCGACGCCCAGGGCAAGGTCAAGGCGGCCCTGGCCCACGCCCCTGCGGAACCCCCGCCCCTGAGCCGTCTCAAGAACGACCTCGCCGACGGAGGACTGTCCACCAGCATCGAACTCACCCACTTCGCCGGTGGCGTGGCCAAGGGCACCGCCGGCCTGGTCGACTTCGTCCGCGGCCTGGACCCCTCGATCACATCGCGGAACTAAAGCAGGCACGGGATGGTCTGGACAGGGCAAGGAGAGTTCTTGAACGTGAAATCGAAAGTCCTCCTGAAACGCTGACGGACCGAGGAATCGGAGTTCTAATCGCCAAGCGCAAAGAGGTGATCGGAGAGCTTGACCGCCTAAATGGCTTCCTGCATTCGATCGGACATCGTTAGGCTCATCTCGGAATGAAGGAGATCATGCTCTCGGATCTCGTTGACAAAAGCAGATCCATCGAAGAGTTGGAGGGGGACCGATGGCCCGATCCCCCGGAGGGCAGCACGAGCTTGGTTCTCAGCGTTCACGAGTTGAGGAGACGAGCCATCGAAGATCTCAGCGTGGAGGATCTACGCCGGCTGATCGCCCAGGATGTCGGCCTGCGATGGCTCCTTCCCGTTGCTCTGGACTTCCTGCGCGAGACAGCACCACAGGAAGCGGCGGGCGGCTGGTACGACGACGACTTGCTCTCGGCGGCATTGACGCGGAAGGAACCGGTGTGGAGGAACGCACCGGAACTCGCACGTCACCTTGACGGGACAGTCCGCATGCTCACCGACCTCTCGCCTTACGTTCAGCGAGAGGTGGACGCGTTCCGCGCCGCTCTGTCCGACGTGCTCTGAACGCCTGCGTGCTTCCCGCGCAGCGGCAGTGGCTGCGGGCCCGTAGCCACTGCCGCGCTCGCGTCGGTCTGTGGTGAGACAGCGAGGAAGCGTCCCTCACCGCAACACCATCCCGGCCCCCTCCACCACCTCCTCCGACGGGAGCGTCAGGAGGCCCAGTTCGGCGGCGGAGGAGAGGAGGGGGTGGGTGGGGAGGATGCGGACCGTGTAGCCGTAGGGGCCGGTGCGGTCCAGGGAGAGGGGGCCCTCGTAGAGGAGGCGGCCCTCCAGGTCGGGGGCGCCGGCCGGCTTCAGGGGGACCACCGTGGCGTCCGCGATGCGGTCCTCCTCGTCCACCCGCCCGGACACCGCCTGCACCTCCACGTCGTCCGGGCCCAGTTCACCGAGGCCGACCCGGACCCGCAGGCCCACGGTGCCGCCCAGTTCCGCCGTGGCCGTCGTCGCCGTCGTCTCGACGTGGTCGACGCTCACCCCCGGCCAGGCGGCCCGCACGCGCGCCTTCCACCCGGCGAGGTCCCGGGCCGTGTCCGGGGTCAGCGCGCGGTGCGCCCGCGCGGCGGGGGCGTAGAGCCGGTCGACGTACTCCCGGACCATGCGGCCGGCCAGCACCTTCGGGCCGAGCAGGGAGAGGGTCTGGCGGACCATCTCGATCCAGCGGTCGGGCAGGCCGGCGCGCCCGCGCTCGTAGAAGCGGGGGGTGATCCGCTGCTCCAGCAGGTCGTACAGGGCGGCCGCCTCGATGTCGTCCCGCCGGTCGGCATCGGTGCCCGCGCCGTCCGCGGTCGGGATCGCCCAGCCGAAGTCCGGCTGGAACCACTCGTCCCACCAGCCGTCCAGGACCGAGAGGTTGAGGCAGCCGTTCAGCGCCGCCTTCATGCCGGAGGTGCCGCAGGCCTCCAGGGGGCGCAGCGGGTTGTTCAGCCAGATGTCACAGCCGGGGTAGAGCTTCTGCGCCATCGCCATGCCGTAGTCGGGCAGGAAGACGATCCGGTGGCGGACCCGCGGGTCGTCGGTGAAGCGGACCAGCTCCTGCACCAGGCGTTTGCCGCCGTCGTCCGCCGGGTGCGCCTTGCCCGCGACCACGATCTGCACCGGCCGCTCCGGGTGCAGCAGCAGCTCCATCAGGCGGTCGCGGTCGCGGAGCATCAACGTCAGGCGCTTGTACGACGGGACGCGGCGCGCGAAACCGATCGTCAGGACGTCCGGGTCCAGCACCCCGTCGACCCAGCCCAACTCGGCGTCGCCCGCGCCGCGTTGCCGCCACGAGGCGCGCAGCCGCTCCCGTACCTCCAGCACCAGCTGTTCGCGCAGGGTGCGGCGCAGCTCCCAGACCTCCTGGTCCGGGATGTCCGCGACCGCGTCCCAGCGTTCGGAGCGGCCGACGCTCAGCGCGTCCTCGGCACGCTGGGCGCCGATCTGCCGGACGCCGAGCCGCAGCACCTCCGGCGCCACCCAGGTCGGCGCGTGCACCCCGTTGGTCACGGAGGTGATCGGCACCTCCTCGGCGTCGAATCCCGGCCACAGCCCGGCGAACATGTTCCGGCTGACCTGCCCGTGCAGCAGCGACACCCCGTTGGCCCGCTGGGCCAGCCGCAGCCCCATCACGGCCATGTTGAACAGGTTCGGCTCGCCGCCCGGGTAGGTCTCCATGCCCAGCGCCAGGACGCGCTGCACGTCGATACCGGGCAGTTCGGCGTCCGGGCCGAAGTGCCGGCCCACCAGCTCCCGGTCGAAGCGGTCGATGCCGGCCGGGACCGGGGTGTGCGTGGTGAACACCGTCCCGCCCCGCACGGCCTCCAGCGCCGAGTCGAAGTCCAGTCCGTCCGCGCACAGTTCGGCGATCCGCTCCAGGCCGAGAAAGCCCGCGTGCCCCTCGTTGGTGTGGAACACCTCCGGCTCCGGGTGCCCGGTGAGCCGGCAGTACGTCCGTACGGCCCGCACACCTCCTATGCCGAGCAGCATCTCCTGGAGCAGCCGGTGCTCGCTGCCGCCGCCGTAGAGCCGGTCGGTCACCCCGCGTTCGCCGAGCTCGTTCTCCTCCACGTCCGAGTCGAGCAGCAGCAGCGGCACCCGGCCCACCTGGGCGAGCCAGACCCGGGCGCGCAGCGCCTTGCCGCCGGGCAGCGCGAGGGAGACCTGCGCCGGGGTGCCGTCGGCCGCCTTGAGCTGGGTGAGCGGCAGTTCGTTGGGGTCGAGCACCGGGTAGTGCTCCTGCTGCCAGCCGTCCCGGGAGAGGGTCTGCCGGAAGTATCCGTGCCGGTACAGCAGTCCCACCCCGATCAGCGGCACCCCGAGGTCGCTGGCCGCCTTCAGGTGGTCGCCGGCGAGGATGCCGAGGCCGCCGGAGTACTGCGGGAGCGCGGCCGTGATGCCGAACTCGGGTGAGAAGTAGGCGACGGCGGCGGGCAGGCCGGCGGCCTGCTCCTGGTACCACCGGTCGCCGGTGAGGTAGTCGTCGAGGTCGTCGGCGGCGGCGGTGAGGCGGCGCAGGAACCGCCGGTCCCCGGCCAGCTCGGCCAGCCTGGCCGGCCGCACGCTGCCCAGCAGCCGCACCGGGTCCCCGCCGGCCCCGGCCCAGCCCTCGGGGCTGACGGACTGGAACAGGTCGCGCGTTTCGGCGTGCCAGGACCAGCGCAGATTGCGCGCCAGGTCGCTCAGGGGCCGCAGGGGGTCGGGGAGAACAGGTCGGACGGTGAATCGGCGGATCGCCTTCACATTCCACCTCGTCGCATGCGGAGGGGGACGCACCGCTGTGTGCGCCCTGTCATCACTGTCGACGGTAGTGGTTACTTCGGGGTTGGCCCGGCTTGTCCTTACCGAACGGCGGGTTCTGTGAACTCCACGTCCTCCGGGAGGACGTGCCCGAGCTGTCCGAGCCGGCGGGCGACCGCGGTGGGGGCGGGGGTGTTCACGGGATGCCAGGGGTCATCGGCATGTCGTCGGCCGTTGCGGAGCAGGAACACGTCGTCCTGCTGCGTCCGGTCACCGGCCAGGGGCTCCGGGGTCACGTCGTCACCGCAGCGGGCCAGGCGCTCGACGACCTCATCCGTCGTCAGCCGGCAGGTGTCCGCGCCGCGCAGCACGTGGTGCCAGGGCACCCGGTGGTCCGCGTCCAGCCACGGCGGCCCACCGTGGTCCTCAAGGCTCGTGAGCGCCATGTCGAGGCAGTCGCGGGGCCGTCCCGGATGCTCGTCGAGATCCCGTACGGAGTACCCGAGCCGTCCGAGCAGGTCCGAGCCGTCCTCGCGGGAACCGTGTCCGGACAGCACCAAGAGCAGGTGGTCGCCGGGCCCCGCGTGTTCCACGAAGCGCTCCACCTCGCGCCTGAGCCGCGGGGCGTACCGGTCGTCGGCCTCCCGGACCTCCGCCCCCTGGTATCCGCCGTGCTCCTTCAGCGAGCGCGCGGGACGTCGGCCGGTCCGAAGCTGCGGCGCCGTACCCGGGGTCCGTCGCTCTCCTCGTCCACCGTGAGGAACTCCAGCTCCTGCGAGGGCCAAATGGTGCACTTGGTGTGTGAGTTGACGAGCCGACGCGGGCCCGTGCGCGGTACGAACGGCCGCACGGGGTTCTGCCCTGGCAACGGGCGTCAAGACCCGGTCACCGGGCACTCGGGAAAAGGGGCCGGTCTTGTGGGTGGACGTACGCGTGAGTAGTTAACAAAGTGCCGGATTGCCCACCCGAACCGGGTGGGAAGGCTCCTCCGGTACACCCCACAGCAGCACCACAGCACCACAGCACCTCGCAGGACCCACCTCCCCATATCCATCCGCCATACCCTCGTTGAAGCGGACAGGAGCGGTCATGCCCGCCACGCACCACTCGTCAGCACCACCGACCAGCAGTAAGGACAAGGCCACAGGAAAGAAGACGACGGGCAGGAAAGGCACGGCGCCGGCCGGCGCCGACGGTCCGTCCACCGCCGTCGCCGCCAACGCCGCCGCCACCACCGGGGAGCGGTCCTCCCCGGAGACGGCCACCGCCGTGGGCCGTATCCCCGTCCTCGACGTACGCCCCGTGGTCCAGCGCGGCCGCCGGCCCGCCAAGGCCGTCACCGGGGAGTCGTTCGAGGTGTCGGCCACCGTGTTCCGCGAGGGCCACGACGCCGTCGCGGCGAACGTGGTGCTGCGGGACCCGGCGGGCCGGCCCGGCCCCTGGACGCCGATGCGGGAACTCGCCCCGGGCACCGACCGCTGGGGAGCCACGGTCACCGCGGGCGAACCCGGCCACTGGACCTACACGGTGGAGGCCTGGTCGGACCCGCTGGCCACCTGGCGGCACCACGCCCGGATCAAGATACCGGCGGGCATCGACACCGAACTGGTCCTGACCGAGGGCGCGCAGCTGTACGAGCGTGCGGCCGGCGGTGTCCCGGAGGACCGGCGCCAGGCCGTCCTGGACGCGGCGGCGGCCCTGCGGGACGACGGCCGCCCGGCGGCCTGGCGGCTGGCCGCGGCCCTGGCGCCGGAGGTGGAGTCGGTGCTCGCCCGGTACCCGCTGCGGGAGTTGGTCACCGCCTCGGACCCGATGCCGCTGCTGGTGGAGCGCGAACGCGCGCTGTACGGCTCGTGGTACGAGTTCTTCCCGCGCTCGGAGGGCACCGCCGAGGAACCGCACGGCACCTTCCGCACGGCCGCGCGCCGGCTCAAGGCGATCGCGGACATGGGCTTCGACGTCGTCTACCTCCCGCCCATCCACCCCATCGGCACCACCTTCCGCAAGGGCCGCAACAACACCCTCACCGCCGGCCCGGACGACGTCGGCGTGCCCTGGGCGATCGGCTCGCCC
>NZ_JBEYRP010000021.1:0-147381 GCF_040704085.1 Streptomyces sp. NPDC047841 | reverse complement strand
TCGCTTCCTTTGTACTCACCCTCTCGGGCTTTCCTCCGGGCGCTTCCCTTCGGTCTTGCGTTTCCGACTCTATCAGATCTTTTCTCGATCCGATTCCCGGTCGGCGGGGTGTCTCGGGCTTTTCGGCTTTCGCCGTCCGCCCTTTCGACATTCACTACGCTAGCCGATTCCCGTGGGAACTCATAATCGAGTCTCGCGAGTTCGAATTCGGACGCACGGGTGCGCCGGAAACGACCCCGCTGAGGGGCTCGAGCTAGGTAGTGGGTTGGCCGCTCCGGCTGCAGGCGATCGCCGTACCCGGTTCAGCGGCTCGGGCCACATTACGCACCTCGGCGGGCCGCGTCAACTTCCGCGGCGCCTCGGTACGTGGGCACGATAGGGGCTCACCGTCGGGTCGCCGGCGATCCAGAAGCGCCAGGGGTGGAGGTCGCCGTCGCCTCCCTCGCCGGCGACACCGGTGCGGGGACCGTTGCGTACCTGGTCGGAGGGGGCCGGTGTCCCCGCGAGCATCTTCAGGGGGGCCTCTCCGGAGGCGCACGCGTCGGCGCCGTCCAGGGTCCGGTCGACCTCCAGGGCCGTGGCCAGCCGGGCCGGTCCCTTGGCCAGTTCTTTGTCGTTCCGGGCCGAAACGCGTCGCTTGCGGGCCAGCTCGGCGCCCTCCACCACTTCGCCCGCGCGGAGCAGGATCCCGCTGGCCCGGCCCTCGGGTCCGCAGACCAGGTTCATGCAGTGCCACATGCCGTAGGTGAAGTAGACGTACACGTGTCCGGGCGGGCCGAACATCACGGCGTTGCGGGCGGTGGGGCCGCGGTAGGCGTGCGAGCCGGGGTCGTTCGGGCCGTCGTACGCCTCCACCTCCGTGAGGCGGAGGGCGATCGGGCCGTCGGGGGTCGTCCGGACCAGGACGCGGCCGAGGAGGTCGGGGGCGACCTCCAGTACCGGGCGGTCGAAGAAGGCTCGGGGCAGGGGCGTACGGTCCGGGGGCGCGATCATGCCCTCCGAGGGTAGTCCAGACGGGGCAGCGCGCCGGCGGAACCGGGCGCGGACGGATCGCGTTTGTACGGGTCGAGGGTCCATTCGTAAAGGGAGAGTCATGCCGTTCAAGAAGCTGCTCGCGAGTCTGGGGGCCGGCGGGGCGTCGGTCGAGACGGTGCTGACCGAGGTCAATGTCGTACCCGGTGGTGTCGTCCAGGGTGAGGTGCGGATCCAGGGCGGGTCGGTGAACCAGGCCATCGAGGGGCTGTCCGTCGGTCTGCAGGCCAAGGTCGAGGTCGAGAGCGGCGACCAGGAGTACAAGCAGGACATCGAGTTCACCAAGGTCCGGCTCGGCGGTGCCTTCGAGTTGCAGGCGGGTGCCGCGCACGCGGTGCCGTTCGGGCTGGAGATCCCCTGGGAGACGCCGGTCACGATGATCGACGGACAGGCGCTGCGGGGGATGAACATCGGTGTGACCACCGAGCTGGCGATCGCGCGGGCCGTGGACTCCGGCGATCTGGACCCGATCAACGTGCACCCGCTGCCGGCGCAGAAGGCGATCCTGGACGCCTTCATCCAGCTGGGCTTCCGTTTCAAGAGCGCCGACATGGAGCGCGGCCACATCCGGGGCACGCGGCAGAGGCTGCCGTTCTACCAGGAGATCGAGTTCTTCCCGCCGTCGCAGTACCGGGGGCTGAACCAGGTCGAGCTGAGTTTCGTCGCCGACGAGCACGCGATGGACGTCGTGCTGGAGATGGACAAGAAGGCGGGGCTGTTCAGCGAGGGCTCGGACACCTTCAGGTCCTTCCAGGTGGGTCTGAACGACTGGCACGGGACCGACTGGGCGGCTTACCTCAACCAGTGGCTGTCCGAGGTCGGCAGCAAGCGCAACTGGTTCTAGGCTCGGGAACCGCTGGTTCCAGATCATCGATCAGGAGGTACCGAGGTGACCGAGCTCAAGCGGCGGCCGCTCCCCCATGACTTCCATCCGCCCGTGCCGTCGTTCACGGTGACGAGCGAGGACATCGAGGAGGGTGCGACGCTCAAGAGCGCCCAGGTGCACGCGGAGGACAACACGTCGCCGCAGCTGCGCTGGGAGGGCTTCCCGCCCGAGACCAAGAGTTTCGCCGTGACCTGCTACGACCCCGACGCGCCGACCGGCAGCGGGTTCTGGCACTGGGTCCTGTTCGACATCCCGGCCTCCGTGACGGAGCTGCCGGCGGGTGCGGGCAGCGGCAAGTTCGAGGGGTTGCCCGCGGGCGCCGTGCACGTGCGCAACGACTACGGCACGAAGGACTTCGGGGGTGCCGCGCCGCCGCCCGGGGACGGCCCGCACCGGTACGTCTTCACGGTGTACGCGGTGGACCAGGAGAAGCTGGGTCCGGACGCGGACGTCTCCCCGGCCGTCGTCGGTTTCAACCTGCGGTTCCACACGATCGCGCGTGCCCAGCTCATCGGTGAGTACGAGAACCCCGCGCAGGGCTGACGTCACCGCAAGGATTCAGCCAAGGGTTCATTGAACGTTTGCCCGCCTCCGGTCTTGGAAGTGATCGGAGGCGGGCATTTTTATTGCGTTGTCCATCTCGGCGTGCCCGTCCAGAGTTGATCCGAGCCCGCCGGGGGGTGGGCAGGTGCACACGGGAGGTGGGCTGGATGCGTGACACGCTGGTGCTGAACGCGAGCTTCGAGCCGCTGTCGACGGTGACGCTGAACCGTGCGGTCGTCCTGGTGCTCCAGGACAAGGCCGTCGTCGAGCAGGCCCATCCCGAGCTGCGGATGCGGGGTGCCGATGTCGACATACCGGCGCCTCGGGTGATCCGCTTGTGCCGGTACGTCCGGGTGCCGTTCCGAAGACAAGCTCCGTGGTCACGGCGGGGGGTGCTGGTCAGGGACCGGCACCGGTGCGCGTACTGCGGGCGGCGGGCGACGACCGTGGACCATGTGGTGCCGCGGTCTCAGGGCGGGCAGGACGCGTGGCTGAATACGGTCGCCGCGTGTGCGGAGGACAACCACCGGAAGGCGAACCGGACTCCGGAGGAGGCCGGGATGACGCTGCTCCGGGAGCCGTTCGAGCCGACGCCGGCGGATGCGATGCTCCTGGCTCTGGGCGCCGAGGACTTCGATGCGCTTCCTGAGTGGCTCGCTCGGGATGCGGCCTAGGCGTCTGCCGGGTCCTGTCGGCCGGCGGCCGCGGATGGTCTGCCGCTTCTCACGCAGCTCCCCGCGCCCCTGAGAGGGCGCGGGGAGCTCGGCGCTTGCGGTGCGTCAGTCGATGCTCGGCTTCTCCCGGCGCTCCGTACCGCCCGTGTTGCCGCCGCCCGACGAGCCGTTGCCCAAACCTCCGCCCATGGGGCCGAAGTTGCCCATCGCTCCGGAGAGGCCCTTGAGGGCGTCGCCGATCTCGCTGGGGACGATCCAGAGCTTGTTCGCGTCGCCCTCGGCGATCTTGGGGAGCATCTGGAGGTACTGGTAGGACAGCAGCTTCTGGTCCGGGTCGCCGGCGTGGATGGCCTCGAAGACCGTGCGGACGGCCTGGGCCTCGCCCTCGGCGCGCAGGGCCGCCGCCTTGGCCTCGCCTTCCGCGCGCAGGATCTGCGACTGCTTCTCGCCCTCGGCGGTGAGGATGGCGGCCTGGCGCGTGCCTTCCGCGGTGAGGATGGCGGCGCGCTTGTCACGGTCGGCGCGCATCTGCTTCTCCATCGAGTCCTGGATGGAGGTCGGCGGCTCGATGGCCTTCAGTTCCACGCGGTTGACGCGGATGCCCCACTTCCCGGTGGCCTCGTCCAGGACGCCGCGCAGGGCCGCGTTGATCTCCTCGCGGGAGGTCAGGGTCCGTTCCAGGTCCATGCCGCCGATGATGTTGCGCAGGGTGGTGACGGTGAGCTGCTCGATCGCCTGGATGTAGCTGGCGACCTCGTAGGTGGCGGCCCGGGCGTCGGTGACCTGGTAGTAGATGACCGTGTCGATGTTCACGACCAGGTTGTCCTGGGTGATCACCGGCTGCGGCGGGAACGGGACGACCTGTTCGCGCAGGTCGATGCGGTTGCGGATGGTGTCGATGAACGGGACCACGATGTTGAGGCCCGCGTTCAGCGTCCGCGTGTAACGGCCGAAGCGCTCGACGATGGCCGCGCTGGCCTGTGGGATGACTTGGATCGTCTTGATCAGGGCGATGAAGACCAACACCACCAGAATGATCAGGACGATGATGACCGGTTCCATCGTCGTTCCCCGTACCCTTCTCCGCCTCGGCGCTTTCGGCAGATCTCATGACTGTTGAAGATCTTGCTGTCGAGTCTGACAGACCGTCGCGCAACTCGTGAGTCGTTCTCGGTGAGTTGGCCCTCAGATGACGATCGCGGTGGCCCCTTCGATGTCCACGACGTCCACCTCCTGGCCCACTTCGTAGGCGCGGCCGGTGTCGAGGGCGCGGGCCGACCAGACCTCCCCGGCGAGTTTGATGCGGCCGCCGGACCCGTCGACCCGTTCCAGGACGACGGCCTGCCTGCCCTTCAACGCCTCGACGCCGGTGGCGAGTTGGGGACTGCGCCGGCCGTGCCGGGCGGCGATGGGCCGCACGACGGCGATGAGGGCGACGGAGACGACGACGAACGTCAGGACCTGGATGACCGCGCCGAAGCCGAGCGCGGAGACGACCGCGGCCGCCACGGCGCCCACCGCGAGCATGCCGAACTCCGGCAACGCGGTGACCACGAGCGGGATTCCGAGCGCCGCCGCGCCGATGAGCCACCACACCCATGCGTCGATGTCGTTCACATGGTCATGGTAGGGCCGCGCTCGGGCGGCGGACAGGGCGCGCGGGGGAGAGCAGAGGGGGTCAGGACAGGGGCAGGCCCTGGGCGGTCCAGCGGTCGCCGACCTGCTCCACGACGAGCGGGAGGCCGAAGCAGAGGGAGAGGTTGCGGGAGCTGAGTTCCAGCTCGATCGGGCCGGCGGCGAGCACCTTGCCCTGGCGGATCATGAGGACGTGGGTGAAGCCGGGGGCGATCTCCTCGACGTGGTGCGTGACCATGATCATCGAGGGGGCGATGGGGTCGCGGGCGAGCCGGCCGAGACGGCGTACCAGGTCCTCGCGGCCGCCGAGGTCGAGACCGGCGGCGGGTTCGTCCAGCAGGAGCAGTTCGGGGTCGGTCATCAGGGCGCGGGCGATCAGGGTGCGCTTGCGCTCGCCCTCGGAGAGGGTGCCGAACTTCCGGTCCAGGTAGTCGCTCATGCCGAGGCGGTCGAGGAAGGCGCGGGCGCGCCGCTCGTCGACCTCGTCGTACTCCTCCTGCCAGTGGGCGGTCATGCCGTAGGCGGCCGTCAGGACGGTCTCCAGCACGGTCTGGCGCTTGGGGAGCTTGTCGGCCATGGCCATGCCGGCCATGCCGATGCGGGGGCGCAGTTCGAAGACGTCGGTGCCGGGCTTGCCGAGGGTCTCGCCGAGGATGGTGGCGGTGCCCTTGCTGGGGTAGAGGTAGCTGGAGGCGACGTTCAGGAGGGTGGTCTTGCCGGCACCGTTGGGACCGAGGATGACCCAGCGCTCGCCCTCCTTCACCGACCAGGAGACCTGGTCCACCAGAGCCTGGCCCTCACGGACCACGGATACGTCCTGAAGCTCCAGAACATCGCTCATGAGCGCGTTGTCTCCCCTTGCAGTGTGGCCGGTCTCGGCTGTCGCGTACGCCTGTGGCTCGGGTCCGCCGCGCCGGTGGGCGCAGCCCTTATGAAATCTACGCCACGAGTGCCCCGCTCCATTCCATCGGTCCGGTCCTTAGGGTGGGGGCATGCTCTCGGAACCGCGTTCAGGACGCCTTGCCGCTTGGGGTAATGCCCTTTTGGCCGGACTTGTCTCTCCGGATGACGCCGTACTCGCCGTCGTGGGCGAGGACGCCGTGCACCGGGTGGAGGGGCTGCCCGGTGAGTCCGCGCCGGTCGGGCTGACCCTCGCTCTGGGGCGGCTGCGCACGCTGGGGGTGACCGGACTGCGGGTGGCGCTGCCCGCGCCGGGGCATCCGCTGGGGCTGAGCGGCCCTCCGGAGTTCAACGCGCGGGCGCTGGACGCCGAGGAGGCGGTGGTCTGTCACGGCGCCGCGTTCGGGCTGGTGCCCGAGGTGTACGAGGCCGGGCCCGACGGTGATGTACATGCCGAGGTGGTCTGGCACGTGCTGCCGGTGCGGGAGGCGCCGCCCGCCGACGTGCCGTCGCTGGGCGAGGCCGAGCGGGAGCTGGCGGAGGCGCTGCGGGAGGCGACCGAGGTGCTGTCGAAGCTGGACGTCGCCGGGTCGGGGCCGGTGGCGGAGGCGGCGATCGACGCGTACCGGGCGCGGGCCGAGCGGGGCCGGGAGGTGCTGGCGCCGGGGTACCCGTCGCGTGCGGTACGGGTGCTGGAGCTGGCGCAGCGGGTGGGGCTGCTGGTGTCGCTGGCCTACGGCAACGGCCACGGGGGCGCGGTGAGCGCCTCGGAGATGGCGGCCCGGGGTGCGGCGCTGCGGCCGGTGGAACGGACGGCCCGGCGCGCGCAGGTCGCGGCGTACAACTCGTACGTGGAGGAGCGGGAGCGCGGGGTGCGGTAACCCGCGGGAACGGGACCGACGCGGAGGTCCAGGGGGTCCTGGTGCAGCCCGCACGGCTGACGAGCCCGGAGCCGGCGCGGAAAGGACACCGACCGGGACCTGGGGCGTGAGGCCGGAGGCGACGCCCGGGGTGCGGCGCTGCGGCCGGTGGAACGGACGGCCCGGCGGGCGCAGGTCGCGGCGTACAACTCGTACGTGGAGGAGCAGGAGCGCGGGGTGCGGTAACCCGCGGGAACGGGACCGACGCGGGAGTCCGGAAGGCCCTGGTGCAGCCCGCACGGCTGACGAGCCCGGGGCCGGCGCGGAAAGGACACCGACCGGGACCTGGGGCGTGAGGCCGGAGGCGACGCCCGGCGGTGAGGGGACCACCTGACAGGCTCCCCTGGCGCGCCCGGGGAGCCTGCGGTCGTCGTTGGCGGGAGTCTCAGTGGTTGAGGCCGAGGTTGCCGAAGGCCGGGTTCAGCACGCCGATGACGTTCACGCTGTTGCCGACGGCGTTCACCGGGACGTGCACCGGCACCTGGGCGACGTTGCCCGAGCCGACGCCCGGGGAGCCGGCGGCCTCGCCGGCCGCGTGGGCGCCGCCGTGGGCCGAGGCCAGACCGGCACCGGCCGCCACCAGACCCCCGGCCACCATCGTCACGGCCGCCGCCTTCTTCATGTTCTTCACTGTCTGCCCCTCCTGGTCGTCCACCGCGGTGATCTCCGCGGCACGTACGGGAGAACGGCGGGGATCACCGCGAGGGTGCGCCATCCGGGTGACATTCCCACGACGGTATGAACCTCGGTCCGGACCGTGACCCTCCGTGTTGCCGCGGGTCGGGCGTTGGTCAGGGCGTGTCAGCCGGTCACGCCGTGGCGTACGGCCCACAGCGCGGCCTGGGTGCGGTCGGCGAGGTCGAGTTTCATCAGGATGTTGGAGACGTGCGTCTTGACGGTCTTCTCGGACAGGACGAGCGCGCGGGCTATCTCACGGTTGGAGCGGCCGTCCGCGATCAGGCCGAGCACCTCTCGCTCCCGCTCGGTGAGCGACCCTCCCCTGCCCTGGCCGGTGCCGGCCTCGTCCTGGGAGAGCAGCGCACCGGCGACCTCGGGCTGGAGCAGGATGTGCCCGGCGTGCACGGAGCGGATGGCGCCGGCGAGGGCGTCGGGATCCACGTCCTTGTAGACGTACCCGGCGGCGCCCGCGCGCAGGGCCGGGACGACCGTGCGCTGCTCGGTGAAACTGGTGACGATCAGCACGCGCGCGGGGTTGTCGAGTTCCCGCAGTCTGCGCAGCGCGTCGATGCCGTCCGTGCCCGGCATCTTGACGTCCATGAGGACGACGTCGGGCCGCAGCTCCTCGGCGCGGGCGACTCCCTCGGCGCCGTCGGCGGCCTCGCCGACGACCTCGATGTCGTCCTGTACCTCCAGGAAGGTGCGCAGGCCCCGGCGGACGACCTGGTGGTCGTCGACCAGCAGGACCTTGATCGGTTCACCCACCGGGGACCTCCATCTCGATCGTGGTGCCCTTGCCGGGCACGGATTCCACGGTCAGCGTGCCGCCGACCCCGCTCGCCCGGTCCCGCATCGAGACCAGGCCCAGGTGGCGGCCGGCGCGGCGGACCGCCGTGGGGTCGAAGCCGCTGCCGTCGTCGGTGACGCGCAGGACGGCTCCGCTGCCGCGCCGGTCCACGGTCACCTCGACCCGGTCGGCGCCGGAGTGGCGCAGGGCGTTGTGCAGGGCCTCCTGGGCGACCCGGAGCAGGGCCTCCTCCTGGGCTGCGGGCAGGGCACGGAAGCCGTTGCTGGTGAAGGTCACGCGCGCGGTGTGGGCGCGGTCGAGGACCCGCGTCTGGGTGCGCAGGGTGGCGATCAGGCCGTCCTCGTCCAGCGCGGCGGGCCGCAGCTCCACCACGGCGGCGCGCAGTTCGTCGGCGGCCTCGGCGGCGAGGGTGGCCACCTGGTGCAGTTCGCCCTTGGCGCGGACGGGGTCGCGGTCGACGAGGGCGGCCGCCGCCTGGGCGGTCAGGCGCAGGGAGAACAGCTTCTGGCTGACCGCGTCGTGCAGTTCGTGGGCGAGGCGGGAGCGTTCCTCGGCGATGGTCAGTTCGCGGCTGCGCTCGTAGAGGCGGGCGTTGGTGAGGGCGATGGCGGCGTGCTGGGCGAGGATGGAGAGCAGCTCCTCGTCCTCCTGGGTGAAGCCGCAGCTCCCCTCGGGTTTGGGACAGTTCTTGTTCGCGAGGAACAGGGCGCCGATGACCTCGTCGCCGTCGCGGATGGGCAGGCCCAGGAAGTCGGCGAGGTCGGGGTGGGCGGCCGGCCAGCCCTCGAAGCGGGGGTCCTTGCGCACGTCGGCGAGGCGCTGGGCCTTCGCCTCGTGCAGCATCGCGGCGAGGATGCCGTGCTGGCGCGGGAGCGGGCCGATGGCACGCCACTGCTCGTCGCTGACGCCGTCCACGACGAACTGGGCGAAGCCGCCGTGGTCGTCGGGGACGCCGAGTGCGGCGTACTGCGCGTCGAGCAGCTCGCGGGCGGAGGCGACGATCGTCTTGAGGACGTCGCGCATCTCCAGGTGCCTGCTCATGGCCAGCAGCGCGGAACTCACCGCGGCGAGGCCGGACCGGGGGCCTTGACTCATGTTCCTCACGGTACCGGCGGGGTCGGACAGCGCGGATCGGACCGGTGGCGGCGGGCCCCGGTCCGCTGGGCCTAGGCCCGGTGGCGTAGGCCGCCGGTACCGGAGTCGGGGGGTGTGGGCCGCCGGTGGCAGGGCGGCGGGCTTAGGCCGCCGGTACGGGGGCGCCGGGCGTACGCCGAAGGGCCCCGGTGCTCTGCGGCCCGCGCCCGAGGCGGTCCGGGCAGTGCCGTTCCTAGGTTGAGGTCACCGCCTGAGGGAGGCGGTGAGCGACGAGGGGACGGTAGTCATGCCGGTAGCGATCATCACGGGGGCCTCAAAGGGCCTGGGGCGGGCGCTCGCCGAGGCGCTGGGCGCACGCGGGTGGGACCTGGTGCTCGACGCCCGGGGAGCCGACGCCCTGAAGGAGACCGCGGAGGCGGTCGCGGGGCACGGTTCGCGGGTGGTGGCACTGCCCGGGGACGTCACGGACGGCGGGCACCGGGCGGAGCTGGTGGCCGCCGCGTGGCGGCTGGGCGGGGTGGACCTGCTGGTGAGCAACGCGAGCGCGCTGGGCGCCGAGCCGCTGGTGCGGCTGGCGGAGCTGCCGCCGGAGGGGCTGCGGCGGGCGCTGGAGGTGAACGTGGTGGCGGCGCTCGGGCTGGTCCAGGAGGCGCTGCCGCTGTTGCAGGTGTCGCCGGCGGGCACGGTGATCGCGGTCTCCTCGGACGCGGCGGCGGAGGCGTACGGGACGTGGGGCGGCTACGGCGCCTCCAAGGCGGCCCTGGACCAGCTCGCCGCGGTGCTCGGGGTGGAGGAGCCGGGCCTGCGGGTGTGGGCGGTGGATCCCGGGGACATGGCGACGGACCTGTACACGGCGGCCGTACCGGACGACGACGCGCCGCGTCCGGCGCCCGCCGACGTCGTACCGGCGTTCCTGCGGCTGCTGGACGAGCGGCCGGCGAGCGGGCGGTACGCGGCGCCTTCTCTGCTGGAGGCACGGTGACCGTGTCCACGGGGGTCTTCCCACTCGGGCCACGGAAGTGGGGGAAGGTCCCCGCGGAGCTGTCCGCGCGGGTGCCCGCAGAGCAGCGGGGGCCGGGGCTGGGGCGGGACGCCGTACGGCTGCTGGTGTCGCGCGGGACGGAGGTGGCGCACCACGCGTTCCGCGAGCTGCCGGGGCTGCTGCGGGCCGGGGATGTGCTGGTGGTGAACACCTCCGCGACGCTGGCCGCCGCGGTGGACGGGCGGATCGGGCACGCGCGCGTGGTGGTGCACTTCTCCACGCGCGGGGACGACGGGCGGTGGGCGGTGGAGCTGCGGGAACCGGACGGGCGCGGTACCACGCGCGCGCGTGCGGGCTCGCCCGCGGGGGTAGAGGTGTCGCTGCCGGGCGGGGGGCGGCTGCTGCTGGTGGAGCCGCTGAGCCCGCGGGGTGAGCGGCTGTGGTGGGCACGGGTCGCCGGGGCGGACGTGCCGGAGGTGCTCGGCGGGCACGGGCGGCCCGTCCGCTACTCCTACACGGAGCGGGACCAGCCGCTGTCCGCCTACCAGACGGTGTTCGCGCTGCCCTCGCCGGACGGGTCGGGCAGTGCCGAGATGCCGAGTGCGGCGCGGCCCTTCACCGCGCGGCTGGTGGCGGAGCTGGTGAGCCGGGGGGTGTGGTTCGCGCCGGTGACGCTGCACACAGGGGTCTCGTCGGCACAGGCGCACGAGCCGCCGTATCCGGAGCGGTTCTCGGTGCCGGAGGCGTCAGCGCGGCTGATCAACCAGGTCCGGGCGGGTCGGGAAGGGTTCGCAGCGCTTCCCCGGAAGGGCGGTGCCGGCGGGGCGGGCGGCCGGGTGATCGCGGTGGGGACGACGGCGGTGCGGGCCGTGGAGTCGGCGGTGGGGCCGGACGGCGTGGTGCGGGCGGCCGCGGGGTGGACGGATCTGGTGGTGACGCCCGAGCGGGGAATACGGGTGGTGGACGGGTTGCTGACCGGTCTGCACGAGCCGGAGGCCTCCCATCTGCTGATGCTGGAGGCCGTCGCCGGGCGGGCGGCGGTGGACCGGGCCTACGAGGAGGCGTTGCGCGCGCTCTACCTGTGGCACGAGTTCGGCGATGTCCACCTCATCCTGCCGGAGGAGAGCCCTCACGCAGAGCATTGCGAGGGCAACAAGCCGTGAGATGGCATGGTGCTCGATGTGAGCCCGCGCATAGGGCCCACATCACGTACGACAGGGCATAGGAGATAAAAGCCCCCGCATGAACGGGACAGACGACCCCGTCTGTCCCGTTTTGCCCTTCCCTGATCCACTATCGGGCATCGTACGTCACACCTTTGCCTGGGCATTTTGCGCCCGCTAAGAATTGCTTCCGTCGCTCAGCGCCGCGGGCTTTCCGCCCCGCGGCGTTCGTGTGGGAGGAGCCGATTCCCCCGGCGGACGCAGGAGCGACCTCCGCGCTATCGAAGAGGTCCATCAGCCATGCCCAAGAACATCCTCAACCGTGCCTACAGTCGTCAGCTGACCAAGCACCGCAAGATCGCCGTCGCCGGCGTCGCCGCACTCGGCACCGCCGCCCTCGCCTTCTCGGCCGCTCCCGGCAACACCGGCACGGTCACCACCGGCGCCCCCGCCACGACCGCGCAGGTCGCCGCCACCGGCACCGTCCTGCAGAACGTCAAGGGCACGGTCACGGACCAGCTCGCCGCCAGGAACATCAAGCTCGACACCCTCGCGGCGCAGAAGAAGGCCGCCGACGCCGCCACCGCCAAGCAGGCCGCCGACGCCGCCGCGAAGAAGGCCGCCGTCGCCGCCGTCGCCGACAAGGCCGCGCAGCAGCACGTCGTCACGGCCGCCGCCGGTCGCTCCACCCAGCGCCTGCAGATGCAGCCGGTCGCCGCGAAGACGTACACCAACAACCTGGACGGCTGGATCCGCCAGTCCCTGGACATCATGAAGTCCAAGCGCATCCCGGGCAGCTACAACGGCCTGCACCGCAACATCATGCGGGAGTCCTCCGGCAACCCCTACGCCATCAACAACTGGGACATCAACGCCGTCAACGGCATCCCGTCCAAGGGTCTGCTCCAGGTGATCCCGCCCACCTTCCAGGCGTACCACGTCGCGGGCACCTCCTGGAACATCTACGACCCGGTCGCCAACATCACCGCCGCCGCCAACTACGCGGCCCACCGGTACGGCTCGATCGACAACGTCAACAGCGCGTACTGAGGCCCTGGCGCGGGACCTCAGCGACGTACGGCCGAAGGGCGGCACCCCCAGCACGGGGGTGCCGCCCTTCGGCGTCGCAGGAGCGGGTACCGCGGAGGCGGGCGGTTACTTGCGCATGACCTCCGGCTCGTGGCGGCGCAGGAAGCGGGCCACGAAGAAGCCGCAGAGCGCGCCGAGCGCGATCAGCGCGATCATGTCCATGCTCCACGCGCCGACCGTGTGGTTCCACAGGGGGTCGTTGTCGCCTGCGGTCTCCGGCGGGCTGATCCGGTTGAAGTCCAGCGTGGCGCCGGCCGCGGCGACCGCCCAGCGGGACGGCATCAGGTACGAGAACTCGTTCACACCGACCGTGCCGTGCAGGGCGAACAGGCAGCCGGTGAAGACGACCTGGATGATCGCGAACATGACCAGCAGCGGCATGGTCTTCTCGGCCGTCTTCACCAGCGAGGAGATGATCAGGCCGAACATCATCGCGGCGAAGCCGAGCCCCATGATCGGCAGGGACAGCTCCAGCAGCGTGGCGTGCCCGAGGATCAGGCCCCGGTCCGGGACCTCGCGCCGGCCGAAGCCGATGACACCGACCAGCAGCCCCTGGAACCCGGTGATCACGCCGAGCACGAACACCTTCGACATCAGGTACGCCGACCGGGACAGGCCAGTGGCGCGCTCCCGCTCGTAGATCACCCGTTCCTTGATCAGCTCGCGGACGGAGTTGGCGGCTCCGGCGAAGCAGGCGCCCACGGCCAGGATCAGCAGCACCGTGGTGGCGGTGCCGTTGGGCGCGATCTGGCCGGTCTGCGGGTGGGGGTGGTTGGGCAGCAGACCGTGGTCCGGGTGGATCAGCAGGCTGACCGAGCCGATGACGGCCGGCAGGAGCACCATCAGTGCCAGGAAGCCGCGGTCGGAGGCGATCACCGACACGTAGCGCCGCACCAGGGTGACGAACTGGGACAGCCAGCTCTGCGGCTTGGGCGGCCTGATCGCCTGCATCGGCGGCATCTGGACCGCCTGCGGGGCGACCGAGTCGACGTCCGCCGCGTACATCTGGTAGTGCTGCGAGCCCTTCCAGCGGCCCGCCCAGTCGTAGTCGCGGTAGTTCTCGAAAGCGGAGAAGACGTCGGCCCAGCTGTCGTAGCCGAAGAAGTTCAGCGCCTCCCCCGGCGGGCCGAAGTAGGCGACCGCGCCGCCCGGCGCCATCACCAGCAGCTTGTCGCACAGCGCCAGCTCGGCCACCGAGTGGGTGACGACGAGCACGGTACGGCCGTCGTCGGCGAGGCCGCGCAGCAGCTGCATGACGTCGCGGTCCATGCCCGGGTCGAGGCCGGAGGTCGGCTCGTCCAGGAAGATCAGCGACGGCTTGGTCAGCAGCTCCAGGGCCACCGACACGCGCTTGCGCTGGCCGCCGGAGAGCGAGGTGACCTTCTTGTCCTTGTGGATGTCGAGCTTCAGCTCGCGCAGCACCTCGTCGATGCGCGCGTCGCGCTCCTGCGCCGTGGTGTCGGCGGGGAAGCGCAGCTTGGCCGCGTACTTCAGGGCCTTCTTGACGGTCAGCTCCTTGTGCAGGATGTCGTCCTGCGGGACCAGACCGATGCGCTGGCGCAGCTCGGCGAACTGCTTGTACAGGTTCCGGTTGTCGTACAGCACCTCGCCCTGGTTGGCGGGCCGGTAGCCGGTGAGCGCCTTGAGCAGGGTCGACTTGCCGGAACCGGACGGGCCGATCACCGCGATCAGCGACTTCTCGGGGACGCCGAACGAGACGTCCTTGAGGATCTGCTTGCCGCCGTCGACCGTGACGGTCAGGTGACGGGCCGAGAAGGAGACCTCACCGGTGTCGACGAACTCCTCGAGGCGGTCGCCGACGATCCGGAACGTGGAGTGGCCGACGCCGACGATGTCGGTCGGGCCGAGCAGCGCCGAGCCGCCCTTGGCGATCGGCTGGCCGTTGACGTACGTGCCGTTGTGCGAGCCGAGGTCGCGGATCTCGAAGCGGCCGTCGGGCGTGGCGTGGAACTCGGCGTGGTTGCGGGAGACCTGGAGGTCGGAGACGACCAGGTCGTTCTCCAGGGCACGGCCGATGCGCATCACGCGGTCGAGTGCGAACTGGTGGAACGTGGTCGGGCTGCGGTCGCCGTAGACCGGCGGCGCCCCCGCGCCACCGCCGGGCGTCTTCTGTGCGTACTGCTCGGCGGGGCCGGCCTGCTGCTGCGGGAACGCGGGCGGCTGCTGCCAGCCCGCCTGGGGGGCCTGGTGCTGCTCGGGCACCTGGTGCGAGGGTGCCTGGTGGGGTACGGCGTGCTGCGGGGCGGGCTGCTGGTGCGCGGGCGCCTGCTGCCAGCCGGGCGCGCCGGCGCCCTGGGCCGGGTACGGCGCCGCTGCCTGCGGCTGCTGGGCCGGGCCGCCGACCGGTGCCGTGGTCGCCGACAGGTTCAGCCGCGGTCCGTCGGTCGCGTTGCCGAGGTGCAGCGACGAGCCGGGGCCGATCTCCATGTGCTGGATCCGCCGGCCCTGCGCATACGTGCCGTTGGTGCTGCCGTGGTCCTCGATGACCCAGCTGCGGCCGTTGAAGCTGACCGTGGCGTGCCGCCAGGAGACCCTGGCGTCGTCGAAGACGATGTCCCCCTGCGGATCACGTCCGAGGATGTATGCCCTGGATGGATCGAGCATCCAGGTCTGTCCATGTGTTTCGAGTACGAGTTCCGGCACTCCATGCCCCACTGAGTTGTCCCCCGAGTTACCCCCGTCGCGGGGAGTCTAGGGATGTCGAACATCGTGGGGAACTATTCCAGGCCCGGTCCCTTGACCGAAACCCGGGCCTTCGCAAGGGGGCTGGGGGCGGACGCCCCGACTCGCGGCGATCGGCGCGCAGCGGCCGGACGCCGCCCGGGTGGCCGCGGCGGCCGTCGTCTCCCCCTGCCGTCCGGCCCCGGTCGTGGGACCCTCGTGGTGGGGCCGGGCCGTACCGCTCGCGCGGCAGCGGCGCCGTTTCCCGGTGGCAAGATCCTCGACACCGGGTCGACACCCATTGTTCCGTGTCCGTCAGGCGGACCTCGACGGCGGGAGGCACTCGGTGCCGGATACGGTGGTGACACCATGAGCGCTTCGCAGACCTCCGCTTCGCAGACCCCCGAGGTCCCCACCCTCCTCGTCAAGATCTTCGGCAAGGACCGGCCGGGCATCACGGCCGGCCTCTTCGACACCCTCGGCGCCTACCTCGTCGACGTGGTCGACATCGAGCAGGTCGTGACCCGGGGCCGCCTGGTGCTGTGCGTGCTGGTGACCCAGCCGCCGGCCGGCCTGGAGGGCGACCTGCGGGCCACCGTGCACAGCTGGGCCGAGTCGATGAAGATGCAGGCGGAGATCATCTCGGGGCACGGCGACAACCGTCCGCGCGGCCTCGGCCGCTCCCTGGTGACGGTCCTCGGCCACCCGCTCACCGCCGAGTCGACCGCCGCGATCGCCGCCCGGATCGCGAAGGCCGGCGGCAACATCGACCGTATCTTCCGCCTCGCCAAGTACCCGGTGACGGCGGTCGAGTTCGCGGTGTCCGGCGTGGAGACCGAGCCGCTGCGCACGGCCCTTGCCTCCGACGCGGCGGCACTGGGTGTCGACATCGCGGTGGTCTCGGCGGGCCTGCACCGGCGCGCCCAGCGGCTCGTGGTCATGGATGTGGACTCGACCCTGATCCAGGACGAGGTCATCGAGCTGTTCGCGGCGCACGCCGGCTGTGAGGACGAGGTCGCCGAGGTGACGGCGGCGGCGATGCGCGGGGAGCTGGACTTCGAGCAGTCGCTGCACGCGCGCGTGGCCCTGCTGAAGGGGCTTGACGCCTCGGTGGTGGAGAAGGTGCGCGAGGAGGTCCGGCTGACGCCGGGCGCCCGCACGCTGATCCGCACCCTGAAGCGGCTCGGTTACCAGGTGGGGGTCGTCTCCGGCGGCTTCACCCAGGTGACCGATGACCTCAAGGAGCGGCTGGGGCTGGACTTCGCGCAGGCCAACACGCTGGAGATCGTCGACGGGAAGCTGACCGGCCGGGTCACCGGCGAGATCGTGGACCGGGCGGGCAAGGCGCGGCTGCTGCGCCGCTTCGCGGCCGAGGCCGGGGTGCCCCTGTCACAGACCGTGGCGATCGGTGACGGCGCGAACGACCTGGACATGCTGAACGCGGCGGGCCTGGGCGTCGCCTTCAACGCCAAGCCGGTGGTCCGGGAGGCGGCGCACACGGCGGTGAACTTCCCCTTCCTCGACACGGTCCTCTACCTCCTCGGGATCACCCGGGAAGAGGTCGAGGCCGCCGACATGAACGACGACGAGGGCTGAGCGAGGCCCCGTCCGCACCGGCTCGCCGAGCGGTCGCACCCCGTATCGGCTCGCCGTGGACCGGGCCGGCGCCCGGCTGCGGCCGGGGCCGCGGCACCCTGGGAGTGCCGGGCCCTTCGCCGTCCGGTGCGCCGCGCCGGCGCCGGGTCACTCGGAGGGAGCCCAGTAGTCCACGAGTGTGGCCACGCCGGGTTCGACGCCCTTCCAGGGGCCTTCGAAGGACAGCAGGGCGAAGGCGGCGGCGGGGAAGCCCCGCCGGTCCATCCGCGCCCGGGCGTCGTCGCCGGCCGTGCCGGCCAGGATGTCGGCCAGACCGTGCACGCCGGGGTTGTGGCCGATCAGGATCACGTTCCGCACCTCGTCCGGGACCTCGTTGAGCACGGCGATCAGCTCGCCGGGCGAGGCCTCGTAGACCCGCTCCTCGTAGACGGTCTTCGGCCGGTGCGACAGCTCGTGCACGGCGAGCTTCCAGGTCTCGCGGGTGCGGATCGCCGTGGAGCACAGGGCCAGGTCGAAGGTGATGCCGGTGTCGGCCAGCTTGCGTCCGGCGACGGCGGCGTCCGTGCGGCCGCGCTCGGCGAGCGGGCGCTCGTGGTCGGGGACCTGGGGCCAGTCGGCCTTCGCGTGCCGGAAGAGGACGATCCTGCGGGGTTCTGCGACGCTCATGGGTCCCAGCTTCGCATGAAACAGGGCACCCGGCTCAGGGAGTTGACATGCGGATTCACCGCGCGGGAAGGCGTGCCGTCAGCGCGCGAGGAGCTGCTGGGCGTGCTCCAGGAGCCGCGTGACCGCCGGGTCGCCGGTCGCCGCCTGGGCGTCCGACGGGTTCAGTATCAGCGCGAGCAGCACGAGGAACGCGAGGGCGGGCAGGGCGAGCGCCCACCAGGGCAGCCTGATGTCGACGCCGCCCGTGGTCGCCGGGTGGGGCCGGGAGGGGGTGCGGGCCGCCATGGTCGCCTCCGTGAGTCCTCGAACTGGTCCGTGACCGCCGCGTGCGGTCACTCCTCGAAGGTACGGAAGTGGGGGCGGCCAACCCATCCGGAGTTCCACCCAGTTGACCCTGACCCTTGCCCCCTAGGGGATGGTGGGGCCAGCCCCACCGTCCGCCCGGCGGTCCAGCACCGCGAGGGCCTTGAGAACGGGGAAGACCGGGCGTATCAAACGGGTCGGGCGGACCGGTGAGACCGGCCGCGGCCCAGGCGAGGCCGGCAGCCCCTCGGCCGCCGTCACGGGGACGCGAGGGTCGCCACGATGGCGATGATCACGAAGATGGCGAGGAACGAGCCGAAGACGAGCAGCATCTTCTTCTGGCCGTTCTGCGGGTTCGGGTCGAGCACAGGCTGCATGGGCCCAGTCTCGCACCTCGCCCGCCGCGGCACGGCGCCGGGGCACCCCGCGGGTCAGCGCGCCGCCTCGTCCTCCACCGTCCGGTCGCGGCCCGCCAGGAAGCCCACCACCATCTGCGGCACCATGAGGGCCGCCATGAGGGCGAGCGGCAGCCCCCAGCCGCCGCTCTGCTGGTAGAGCACGCCGACCAGCAGCGGGCCGGGGATGGAGATCAGGTAGCCGGTGCTCTGGGCGAACGCGGACAGCTGGGCCACGCCCGGACCGCTGTGGGCCCGCATGCCGACCATGGTCAGCGCGAGCGGGAAGGCGCAGTTGGAGACGCCGAGCAGCAGGGCCCAGGCCCAGGCGCCGGCGGCCGGGGCGAGGTACAGCCCGGCGTATCCGGCGAGGCCGCAGACGCCCAGGACCAGCACGATCGGGCCCTGGTGGGGCAGCCGGGTGGCGACCCTCGGGATGACGAAGGCCAGCGGCACGCCCATCACCATGGTGACGGCGAGCAGCACGCCCGCGGTGCCGGCGGGCACCCCGGCGTCCCGGAAGATCTGCGGCATCCAGCCCATGGTGATGTAGGCGGCGGTGGCCTGGAGGCCGAAGAAGACGGCGAGCGCCCAGGCGGTGCGGCTGCGAGTGATGCGCAGCGGCGCCTGCTGCCGTTCCGCCCCGCGCGCGGGCTCCCGCTGGGCTGCGGCGGTGCCCCGGTCGCGCACGAGCGGCAGCCAGGGCAGGACGGCGGCGGCGGCGAGGGCCGCCCACACGACGAGGCCGGACTGCCAGCCGCCGCCCAGGGCGTCGGTCAGCGGGACGGTCACCGCGGCGGCGGCGGAGGTGCCGAGCGCGAGGGCCATCGAGTACAGGCCGGTCATGGAGCCGACCCGGTCGGGGAACCAGCGCTTGACGATGACGGGCATCAGGACGTTGCTGACGGCGATGCCCATGAGGGCGAGCGCGCTGGCGGCCAGGAATCCCGCGGTGTTGCCCACGTACGGCCGTATGAGCAGGCCGGCGGTGATGGCGGCCATGCCGGCGCACACCACGGCGGCCGGTCCGAAGCGGCGGGCCAGGCGGGGCGCGGCGACGCCGAACACGGCGAAGCACAGCGGGGGCACGGAGGTGAGCAGCCCGGCCACGCCGCCGCTCATGCCGAGCCCGTCGCGGACCTCCTCCAGGAGGGCGCCGAGGCTGGTGATGGCCGGGCGCAGGTTCAGTGCGGAGAGCACGATCCCGAGGACGACGAGCCGGACCGCCCACGCGCGCTGGCCGCCCGCGCCGGGCGTCGTCTCCTGGGTGCGCGTCGCGGCCGTACCGCGTTCGGTCGATGACATCGCCGTACGGGTCTCCACTGTCCGGGTTTCCTCACTCGCCATAAGGCTCATCATAGAATGATGGGATGATTGGTTGTCCAACCCCGCGGTACCCGTGGGCCGTGCGCCCCGGCCCGTCGTGCGAAGGTGTGCCATGCCTTTGAGCCACCCGCGCCGTTCGGCGCTGTCCGAACAGGTGATCGCCGCACTGCGCAACCAGATCACGTCCGGTGAGTGGCCGGTGGGGTCGCGCATCCCGACGGAGCCGGAACTGGTCGAGCAGCTCGGTGTCGCCCGCAACACGGTCCGCGAGGCCGTCCGCGCGCTCGCCCACAACGGCCTGCTGGACATCCGCCAGGGCTCGGGCACGTATGTCGTGGCCACGAGCGAGCTGGCAGGCGTGATGCACCGCCGGTTCGCCGGCGCCGACCCGCGGCACATCGCCGAGCTGCGGTCCACGCTGGAGTCGGCGGCGGCGAAACTGGCCGCCGAGCGGCGCACCGAGAAGGACCTGCGGCAACTGGAGACGCTGCTGGCCCGGCGCGAGGAGATCTGGGAGGCCGGTGACACGGAGGCCTTCGTGACCGCCGACGCCACCTTCCACCTGGCCGTGGTGGCCGCATCCCACAACGACGTGATGACCGCGATGTACGCCGACCTGGGCGAGGTGATGCGGGACTGGCTGCGCGCGGACGTCGGGGCGGGGCTGACACCGGAGACGTACATGGACCACACGCGCCTGGTGGACGCGATCCGCGCCGGGGACACGGAGGCGGCGGCGAAGGAGGCCGCGAGCTATCCGTTCCTGTGCAACCCGGGGCGGTTCACCGCACCTTCTGGTGACTGATCCACACCGAGCGCACTTCCTTCCAGCACCGGCCGGTCAGCCGTACGGTCATCGCGGCCCCCGCGTCCACCGGGGCACTGTCGGTGTCGATGTCCCACCAGCGGTCGCACTCGATGTGCAGCCGCACACGGTCGGTGTCGACGTAGGGGTTGTGGCAGTACGTCACCACGTGCGAGCCCCGGACGGACGTGCGGCACGAGGCGCCGAACCGGTTCGGTGCGGGTGGCTTGCCGTCGCTCACGCGCGCGTGCGGCAGCGCGTCGTACGGCAGGGACAGGACGAGGGCGAGGGCCACGGTCACCGGGGCCAGGCTGCGGGACAGGCGCACAAGGGAACCTCCTCGGCCGGGCGGCGCGGGGACGAGCGAGGGAAGGCGTAATCCAGGGTGCGCCGTCCGCGCGGCGGCGGCCCGGCCGGAGAGCCGAACGGGCGACGGCCCCGCCGAACGGGCGACGCCCCGTTACCCGCGGGCGGCGGAGAACGGGGCGTCGGTGCGGTCCCGCGGCGATCAGGCGCCGATGGCGTGCAGACCGCCGTCCACGTGGACGATCTCGCCGGTGGTCTTCGGGAACCAGTCGCTCAGCAGGGCGACGACGCCGCGGCCGGCCGGCTCCGGGTCCTTCAGGTCCCACTCCAGCGGGGAGCGGCTGTCCCACACGGAGGCCAGCTCGCCGAAGCCCGGGATGGACTTGGCGGCCATGGAGCCGAGCGGGCCCGCCGAGATGAGGTTGCAGCGGATGTTCTGCTTGCCCAGGTCGCGGGCGATGTAGCGGCTGGTCGCCTCCAGGGCGGCCTTGGCCGGGCCCATCCAGTCGTACTGCGGCCAGGCGAACTGCGCGTCGAAGGTGAGGCCGACGACCGAGCCGCCGTTCTGCATCAGCGGCAGGCAGGCCATCGTGAGCGCCTTCAGGGAGTACGCCGAGACGTGCATGGCGGTGGCGACCGACTCGAACGGCGTGTTCAGGAAGTTGCCGCCGAGCGCGTCCTGCGGGGCGAAACCGATGGAGTGGACGACGCCGTCGAGGCCGCCCAGCTCCTCGCCGACCACGTCGGCCAGACGGGCGAGGTGCTCGTCGTTGGTGACGTCCAGCTCGATGACCTTGGTGGGCTTCGGCAGCTTCCTGGCGATGCGCTCGGTCAGGGTGGGCCGCGGGAACGCGGTCAGGATGATCTCGGCGCCCTGCTCCTGGGCCAGCTTGGCAGCGTGGAAGGCGATGGAGGCCTCCGTCAGCACACCCGTGATCAGGATGCGCTTGCCTTCGAGGATTCCGCTCATGGTGATCAGTGACCCATTCCCAGTCCGCCGTCAACCGGGATGACGGCTCCAGTGATGTACGAGGCGTCGTCCGAGGCGAGGAACCGCACGGCCGCGGCGATCTCCTCGGGCTGCGCGTAACGGCCGAGCGGCACCTGCGAGACGATGCTCTGGCGCTGCTCGTCGGTGAGCACCTTGGTCATGTCGGTGTCGACGAAGCCGGGCGCGACGACGTTGAAGGTGATGTTGCGCGAGCCCAGCTCCCGGGCGAGGGAACGCGCGAAGCCGACCAGGGCCGCCTTGGACGCGGCGTAGTTCGCCTGGCCCGCCGAGCCGAGCAGGCCGACCACGGACGAGATCAGGACGACGCGGCCCTTCTTGGCGCGCAGCATGGCGCGGTTGGCGCGCTTGACGACACGGAAGGTGCCGGTGAGGTTGGTGTCGATGACCGAGGTGAAGTCCTCCTCGGACATGCGCATCAGGAGCTGGTCCTTGGTGATGCCGGCGTTGGCGATCAGCACCTCGACCGGACCGTGCTGGTCCTCGATCTCCTTGTAGGCCTGCTCCACCTGCTCGGGGTCGGTGATGTCGCACTTGACGGCCAGGCAGCCCAATTCCGTCAGGGCGGCCGGCGGCTCACCCGAGCGGTACGTGATCGCGACCTTGTCGCCGGCGTCGGCGAACGCGCGGGCGATGGCGAGGCCGATGCCCCGGTTGCCTCCGGTGACGAGAACCGAGCGGCTCAACGGATCACCCTTTCGATAGCGGTTGCACACATCCGCCCGGACACCTGGATGACAGGCGGCTTCATCGAAAACCTATCGGTACCGGAACGCGCACGGGCAAGCGGGCACCGACAGTGGCTCAAGGGAGACCCTGTGGGGTTCCTACAGTCCGCCGCCCCGCCGGTGCCTCACCGGCCCGCGGACCGGGTGTCGCGTCCCCCTCGCGGATCGGCGGAGGTCAGCTTCTCACAGAGGTCGTCGGGAGGGCCGTCCGGCAGCACCTTGCGGTGGGCCGGCGTGTTGCGTGCCCTGACCACAGTCGCCAACAGCGGCCGCTCGTCCGCCGGGAGCGAGATGTGGCCGCTGAGACAGGCCCGCTCCCGTTCGGACGCCTCCGCGCACAGGGAGGTCCGCTCCGGGCGGGTGGCGTGGTCCTTGAGGCGGTTGCGCACGTGGAGTTCCACCGGTTCACGGACCGGCCGGTTCGCGTACGCCGGCGCCAGCCCCGCGAGCCGTCGGCGCGCCTCCTCGATCCAGGGCACGAGGACACGGGCCCGTGCCTGGCCGACCAGGACACCGAGCTGGTCCGGGCGCCTCTCCACGCCGTCGGCGTGCCCCACGGCGGGGTGCAGCCGGGGTCTGCCCTCCCAGGCCTGCACGACGCCTCGCGCCCGTGCCTCGCGCAGCGCCGAAGGCGGCTTGTGGAGCCGGGCCGGCCCGCCGCTCACCCGCGGGCAGCCGGCGCCGCCCGACGGGCCGGGCCGCCAGGCACGCGCGCGGGCACTCGTCGAGGGACCGGTCGCTGCCGTCCCCCGGTCGAACAGGCCCACCGCGAGGGCGAGGTCCGCTCCCGGTGCTTACGGCGCGGACAGATACCGGAACACTCCGCGGACAACGACCGGACCATGCGGTATTCACCTCGGTTTCACCGCGGCGGGGGCATGATTCACTGCCTGGAAAGGTCTTCACAGGCGACAGCCCGAAGGGATGCCCACCCGTGCCCCATGACATCGATCAGTCATTCCTGGCGCTGCCCCTGAGGGCCCTCGCCGACGCCGCGCTCGCGCGCGCGCGTGCGCTGGGGGCCGAGCACGCGGACTTCCGGTTCGAGCGGGTGCGCAGCGCGTCCTGGCGGCTGCGGGACGCCAGGCCCGCCGGATCGTCGGACACCACCGACCTCGGGTACGCGGTCCGGGTGGTGCACGGCGGTACGTGGGGCTTCGCCTCCGGGGTGGACCTGACCATGGACGCCGCCGCCCGGGTCGCCTCGCAGGCGGTCGCCATGGCCAAGCTGTCCGCGCAGGTGCTCAGGGCCGCCGGTTCCGAGGAGAAGGTCGAGCTGGCCGACGAACCGGTGCACGCCGACAGGACGTGGGTCTCGGCGTACGAGATCGACCCCTTCTCGGTGCCGGACGGGGAGAAGGCGGCGCTGCTCGCGGAGTGGAGCAACCGGCTGCTGGCCGCGCCGGGCGTCGACCACGTGGACGCCTCGCTGCTCACCGTGCACGAGAACAAGTTCTACGCCGACACCGCCGGGACCGTGACCACCCAGCAGCGGGTGCGGCTGAACCCGCAGCTGACGGCCGTGTCGGTGGACGAGTCGAGCGGGGAGTTCGACTCCATGCGCACCCTCGCGCCGCCGGCGGGGCGCGGCTGGGAGTACCTGACCGGCACCGGCTGGGACTGGGACGGCGAGCTGGAGCGGATCCCGGAGCTGCTCGCCGAGAAGATGCGGGCGCCGAGCGTGGAACCGGGCCCGTACGACCTGGTGGTCGACCCGTCCAACCTGTGGCTGACCATCCACGAGTCCATCGGCCACGCCACCGAGCTGGACCGCGCCCTCGGCTACGAGGCCGCCTACGCCGGCACCTCCTTCGCCACCTTCGACCAGCTGGGCAAGCTGAAGTACGGCTCCGAGCTGATGAACGTCACCGGCGACCGCACCGCCGAGCACGGCCTCGCGACCATCGGCTACGACGACGAGGGCGTGGCGGCGCAGTCCTGGGACCTGGTGAAGGACGGCACGCTGGTCGGCTACCAGCTGGACCGGCGGATCGCGCGGCTGACCGGGTCCGAGCGGTCCAACGGGTGCGCGTTCGCCGACTCGCCGGCGCACGTGCCGGTGCAGCGCATGGCCAACGTGTCCCTGCGGCCGGACCCGGCCGGGCTGTCCACCGAGGACCTGATCGGCGGTGTCGACCGGGGCATCTACGTCGTCGGCGACCGGTCCTGGTCGATCGACATGCAGCGCTACAACTTCCAGTTCACCGGCCAGCGCTTCTTCAAGATCGAGAACGGGCGGATCACCGGGCAGCTGAAGGACGTCGCCTACCAGGCCACGACCACGGAGTTCTGGGGCTCGATGGCCGCCGTGGGCGGGCCGCAGACGTACGTCCTCGGTGGTGCCTTCAACTGCGGCAAGGCCCAGCCGGGCCAGGTGGCGGCCGTGTCCCACGGGTGCCCGTCCGCCCTCTTCAAGGGCGTCAACATTCTGAACACCACGCAGGAGGCCGGTCGATGAGCGCCCGTACCCACAAGCCGCACGAGGTCGTCGAGCAGGCGCTGGCGCTGTCCCGGGCCGACGGCTGTGTCGTCATCGCCGACGAGCACTCCACCGCCAACCTGCGCTGGGCGGGCAACGCGCTCACCACCAACGGCGTGACCCGGGGCCGTACGCTCACCGTGATCGCGACCGTGGACGGCGCGCAGGGCACCGCCTCCGGTGTGGTGTCCCGGTCCGCGGTCACCGCCGAGGAGCTGGAGCCGCTGGTGCGGGCCGCGGAGGCCGCCGCGCGCGGTGCCGGGCCCGCCGAGGACGCGCAGCCGCTGGTCGGCGGGGTGCCGCAGTCCCCGGACTTCACGGACGCCCCCGCCGAGACCTCCTCCGCCGTGTTCGCCGACTTCGCCCCGGCGCTCGGCGAGGCCTTCGCACGCGCGCGTGCCGGCGGCCGGGAGCTGTACGGCTTCGCCAACCACGAGCTGGTCTCGACGTACCTGGGGACGTCCACCGGGCTGCGCCTCAGGCACGACCAGCCCACCGGCACGCTGGAGCTGAACGCCAAGTCCCCGGACCGTGCGCGCTCGGCGTGGGCCGGCCGGTCCACGCGGGACTTCACGGACGTCGACCCCGGCGCCATGGACGCCGAGCTGGCCGTACGGCTCGGCTGGGCGGAGCGGCGCGTGGAGCTGCCCGCCGGCCGCTACGAGACGCTGCTGCCGCCGACCGCCGTGGCGGACCTGCTGATCTACCAGCTGTGGTCGGCATCGGGCCGGGACGCGGCCGAGGGCCGGACGGTGTTCTCCAGGCCCGGTGGGGGCACGCGGGTCGGTGAGAAGCTGAGCGGGCTGCCGCTGACCCTGCGCAGCGACCCGGACGAGCCGGGCCTTCAGTGCCCGCCCTTCGTGGTCGCGCACTCCTCCGGCGGCGATCAGTCGGTGTTCGACAACGGGCTGCCGGCCCGTGCCACCGACTGGATCTCCGGGGGCGTGCTGAAGCACCTGACCACGACCCGGCACAGCGCGGGCCTGACCGGGCTGCCGGTCGCCCCGGTGCTCGGCAACCTGATCCTGGACGGCGGTGACGACCGTTCCCTGGCCCAGATGGTCGCGGACACCGAGCGCGGGCTGCTGCTGACCTGCCTGTGGTACATCCGCGAGGTCGACCCGGCGACGCTGCTGCTGACGGGCCTGACCCGGGACGGCGTCTACCTCGTGGAGAACGGCGAGGTGACCGGGCAGGTGAACAACTTCCGGTTCAACGAGTCCCCGGTGAGCCTGCTGGGCCGGGCCACGGAGGCGGGGCGGACGGAGAAGACGCTGCCGCGCGAGTGGAGCGACTGGTTCACCCGGGCCGCGATGCCCGCGCTGCGCATCCCCGATTTCAACATGAGCTCTGTCAGCCAGGGCGTATAACCTCGTAGGCGTTCGTGGTCGGGTGCGCCCGGCTGCCAGAAGATCATCAAGGAGACACGAGAACCGTGACGGACATCGTCGACGAGCTGAAGTGGCGGGGGCTGATCGCCCTCTCCACGGACGAGGACGCATTGCGCAAGGCGTTCGCGGACGGCCCCGTCACGTTCTATTGCGGCTTCGACCCGACCGCGCCCAGTCTGCACCTGGGCAACCTGGTGCAGATCCTGACGATGCGCCGCATCCAGGAGGCGGGCAACCGTCCGCTGGCGCTGGTCGGCGGTGCCACGGGGCTCATCGGCGACCCGAAGCCCACGGCCGAGCGCACGCTGAACGCGCCGGAGGTCGTGGCCGGCTGGGTGGAGCGGCTGCGCGCGCAGATCGAGCCGCTGCTCCACTTCGACGGGCCGAACGCCGCGGTGATGGTCAACAACCTGGACTGGACCCAGGGCCTGTCGGCCATCGAGTTCCTGCGCGACATCGGCAAGTACTTCCGGGTCAACAAGATGATCGCCAAGGAGGCCGTCTCCCGCCGGCTCAACTCCGACGCGGGCATCAGCTACACCGAGTTCAGCTACCAGATCCTCCAGGGCATGGACTTCCTGGAGCTGTACCGGCGGCACGGCTGCACGCTCCAGACCGGCGGCAGCGACCAGTGGGGCAACCTCACCTCGGGCACCGACCTGATCCACCGGGTCGAGCCGGAGGCCGTGGTGCACGCGCTGGGCACCCCGCTGATCACCAAGGCGGACGGCACCAAGTTCGGCAAGACCGAGTCCGGCACGGTGTGGCTCGACCCCGAGATGACCACGCCGTACGCGTTCTACCAGTTCTGGGTCAACGCCGACGACCGGGACGTCTCCAAGTTCCTGCGCATCTTCAGTTTCCGGTCGCGTGAGGAGATCGAGGAGCTGGAGCGGCAGACCGCGGAGCGGCCGCAGGCGCGGGCGGCGCAGCGGGCGCTCGCCGAGGAGCTGACGACGCTGGTGCACGGCGCCGACCAGACGGCGGCGGTGATCGCCGCGTCCCGCGCCCTGTTCGGGCAGGGCGAGCTGGCGGAGCTGGACGAGCGGACGCTGGCGGCGGCGCTGTCCGAGCTGCCGCACATCCGGGTCGGCGAGCTGGCCCCGGTGACCGATCTGTTCGCCGAGGTCGGGCTGGTCGCCAGCAAGTCCGCGGCGCGGCGGACCGTGAAGGAGGGCGGGGCCTACGTGAACAACGTGAAGGTCACGGCCGAGGACGCGGTGCCGTCCGCCGGGGACCTGATCCACGGGCGGTGGCTGGTGCTGCGGCGCGGGAAGAGGAATCTGGCGGCCGTGGAGGTCACGGGCGCCTGAGCGTCAGGGGGGCGCGGGGCAGTCCGCACGACCGCGGCCACGTGACGGCCGGGGCGTGCGGGGCCCCGCGCCCCTTTTCGGGTCAGGCCCGCTGCTGTTTCCGCTTGCCCAGCGTCGCCATGTAGAGGGCGTCCACCGCGGCGACGATGATGATCGCGGCCACGAGCTGGAAGATGTGGCGGGTCCAGTCGATGCCGCGGGTCGCCGCCACGCCGACGGCGCGGGCGACCGCGTTGCCCACGATGGCGCCGAGCATGCCGCAGATGGTGGTCAGCCACAGGGGGCTGTGCTGCTTTCCCGGGATGATCGCCTTGGCGATGAGACCCAGGACGAATCCCACGATGATCGCCCACAACCAGCCCATGGCTGCCTCCTTGTACGGCTCGACGTGAGCATTACGGCCAGTGTGGTTCGGTCCGCCGTACGGCGCATGTCGGGTTCCCCCGTACGCGGCGGGGTTCCCGGGCGTCGTCGCAGGCCGGGGGGTGACCCGGTCTCGAAGCCGGCGCGGGCGCGGCGTACCGTGGGTGTGATGTCCCGACCGGTTCCCCGCCGGAGGTGGACGAGGGTGCGGGCCGGGGAGAGTCCGATGCGGGCGGATGGTGGAATGTGATGCGGAAACAGCACGGCGGCAGCGTCCAGGTGTTCCGGATCACCGGCGCCCGGACCGGACTCGCCGAGGATGTCCGGGGCCGGCAGCGGCGGTACGTGATCTCGATGGCGATCCGTACCGTGTCGGTGATTCTGGCGGTCTCGCTGTGGAACGTCGAGCGGTACGTCGCGATCGTCGCGCTCGTGCTCGGCGCGGTCCTGCCCTACATCGCGGTGGTGATCGCCAACGCGGGACGGGAGAGGCCGCCGTCCCTGCCGTCCACGTTCGTCACCGCGCCGATGCGTCCGATGATCGCGCCGTCGGGGACCGAGGACGGGCGGGCGGAATCCGGGTGGCAGTCCGTGCGGGAAGCCGCGACGGAGGACGTGTCGACGCACCCGGCGCCCGGAGCGCGCGGTGAGCCCGCCGATCCCGTCTGAGCACGCCGGACGCACGGGAAGCGGAATGCGACCGTGCGCCAAGCTCAAGAAAACCTCAGATCAATCCTGTTGTTCCGGTGCCGGGCGGCGGGGTACCCGTGACATACTGCGTACGCGCTCCGCATCCCCCGTCGGAGCGATGGACCGACGCCGGGCAGCTCCCCCCGTGGCTGCCCGGCGTCGCCTTGTCTGTGCCGATAAGACGAACCCGAGACGAACCCGTGAGTGACGAGACCCCGATCTGCTCCGCCAAGGGCTGCCGTGCCGCCGCCGTGTGGGTGCTGGCGTGGAACAACCCGAAGGTGCACACGCCGGAACGCCGCAAGACATGGCTGGCCTGCGAGGAGCACCGCGAGCATCTGTCGCAGTTCCTCGGGGTGCGCGGTTTCCTGAAGGACGTCGTGGCGTTCGACGAGTGGCGGGCGGCCGAGGGAGCCTAGCCGCCGATCGCGGACATCGGGCGGTCCGGCTGGACGAACGACGGGTCGTCCAGGCCGGCTCCCGCCTTCTTGCCCCACATGGCGAGCTTCCAGATGCGGGCGATCTCCTCGTCCGGGGCGCCCGAGCGCAGGGCGGCGCGCAGGTCGGTCTCCTCGGTGGCGAACAGGCAGGTGCGTATCTGGCCGTCGGCGGTGAGGCGGGTGCGGTCGCAGGCCGCGCAGAACGGCCGGGTGACGGAGGCGATCACGCCGACGCGGTGCGGGCCGCCGTCGACCAGCCAGCGCTCGGCCGGTGCCGAGCCGCGCTCGTCGGCGCCCTCGGGGCTGAGGTCGAAGCGGGTGCGCAGGGAGGCCAGGATGTCCCCGGCGGTGACCATGCCCTCGCGCTTCCAGCCGTGCTGGGCGTCCAGGGGCATCTGCTCGATGAAGCGCAGTTCGTAGTCGTGCGCCACCGCCCAGGCGAGCAGGTCCGGGGCCTCGTCGTCGTTCAGCCCCGGCATCAGGACCGAGTTGACCTTGACGGGGTTCAGCCCGGCTTCGCGGGCGGCCTCCAGGCCCTCCAGCACGTCCTTGTGGCGGTCGCGGCGGGTGAGCGTCTTGAAGACGTCCGGGCGCAGGGTGTCCAGGGAGACGTTGACCCGGTCCAGGCCCGCCGCCTTCAGCGCGGCCGCGGTGCGCCGCAGGCCGATGCCGTTGGTGGTGAGGGACATCTGGGGACGCGGCTCCAGCGCGGCGACGCGCTCGACGATGCCGACCAGCCCTGGGCGCAGCAGCGGTTCACCGCCGGTGAAGCGGACTTCCTCGATGCCGAGCGTGCGGACCGCGATGTCGATGAGGCGGACGATCTCGTCGTCCGTGAGCAGGTCGGGCTTGGCCAGCCACTGCAGGCCCTCCTCGGGCATGCAGTAGGTGCAGCGCAGGTTGCACCGGTCGGTCAGCGAGACCCTCAGATCGGTGGCCACCCGGCCGTAGGTGTCGATGAGCACGTGGGCCCCCTGCCTCTCCCGGTCACTCATTCTCGGTCGCGCGTGCGTCGTCCGTCACCTGCGAGCCTACGTGACGCCGCTGACATCGACAGCGGCACGATCCCACGAGGTAGGGCGCGACCGCGTCGTAGGACCGTACAGTCCGTGACGACGCGGTCGCCGGTGCGTACCCTCCGTGGCCCGCGTCAGTGCGCTCCGGTGCCGGTCAGGGACCGCACCTCCAGTTCGGCGTACTTGCCCTGGTCCGGGGTCTCCTTCGACAGCAGGGTGCCCACGACGCCGAGCAGGAAGCCGACCGGGATGGAGATGATCCCGGGGTTCTCCAGCGGGAACCAGTGGAAGTCGACGTCGGGGAACATCGAGGTCGGCTTGCCGGAGACCACCGGGGAGAACAGCACCAGGCCGACCGCGGTGACCAGGCCGCCGTAGATGGACCACAGGGCGCCCGCGGTGGTGAACCGCTTCCAGAACAGGCTGTAGAGGATGGTCGGCAGGTTGGCGGAGGCGGCGACCGCGAAGGCGAGGGCGACCAGGCCGGCCACGTTCAGGTCGCGGGCCAGGGCGCCGAGCACGATGGACACCGCGCCGATGCCGACGGTCGCCCAGCGGGCCGCGCCGATCTCCTGCTTCTCGGTGGCCTGGCCCCTCTTGATGACGTTCGCGTAGATGTCGTGCGCGAACGAGGACGAGGAGGCCAGGGTCAGACCGGCGACGACCGCGAGGATCGTGGCGAAGGCGACGGCGGAGATGGTGGCGAGCAGGACGGCTCCCCAGTTGGAGTCGACGCCGCCCAGGTGCAGGGCCAGGAGCGGTGCCGCGGTGTTGCCCGCCTTGTTGGAGGCGATGATCTCGTCCGGTTTGATCAGCGCGGCGGCGCCGAAGCCGAGGGCGAGGGTCATCAGGTAGAAGGCGCCGATCAGGCCGATCGCCCAGATGACGGACTTGCGGGCGGCCTTGGCGGTGGGGACGGTGTAGAAGCGGATCAGGATGTGCGGGAGGCCGGCGGTGCCCAGGACCAGGGCGATGCCGAGCGAGAGGAAGTCCAGCTTGGTGGTGCCGGTGGCGCCGTACTTCAGGCCGGGCTCCAGGAAGGCGCTGCCCTTGCCGCTGTTGTCGGCGGCCTTGCCGAGCAGGTCGGAGATGTTGAAGTGGAACTTCAGCAGGACCAGGAAGGTCAGCAGCAGGGCGCCGATGATCAGCAGGACCGCCTTGACCATCTGCACCCAGGTGGTGCCCTTCATGCCGCCGATGGTCACGTACACGATCATCAGCACGCCGACCAGGGCGACGATGCCGATCTTGCCGCCGTCGCTGGTGATGCCGAGCAGGAGCGAGACGAGGACGCCGGCGCCGGCCATCTGGGCGAGCAGGTAGAAGATCGACACGACGATCGTGGAGGCGCCGGCGGCCGTGCGCACGGGGCGCTGGCGCATCCGGTAGGCCAGCACGTCGCCCATGGTGTAGCGGCCGGAGTTGCGCAGCGGCTCGGCGACCAGGAGCAGGGCGACGAGCCAGGCGACGAGGAAGCCGATGGAGTACAGGAAGCCGTCGTAGCCGAACAGGGCGATGGCGCCGGCGATGCCGAGGAAGGACGCGGCGGACATGTAGTCCCCGGAGACGGCCAGGCCGTTCTGGAAGCCGGTGAACTGCCGTCCGCCGGCGTAGAAGTCGGCGGCGTCCTTGGTCTGCCGGCCGGCCCAGACGGTGATGACGAGGGTCGCGGCGACGAACACCGCGAACAGGGTGATGATCAGCGTCCGGTGCTCGCCGGCCTCGCCCGCGGCGAGCAGGGTGTGCGAGGCCCGGCCGGTGGCCGTCAGGGTGTGCTGCGCGGGGCTCATGCGCCGCCCTCCATCCGGGACTTGATGGCCTCGGCCTTCGGGTCGAGTCTGGCCGCGGCGTGCCGCGCGTACCACCAGGCGATGAGGAACGTGGTGAGGAACTGGGCGAGACCCAGGACGAGGGCCACGTTGACGTTGCCGGCGACCTTGGTGCCCATGAAGCCGCCCGCGTAGTTGGACAGCAGGACGTACAGCAGGTACCAGGCGATGAAGGCGATGGTCAGCGGGAAGGCGAAGGAGCGGTGGGCGCGGCGCAGTTCACCGAACTCCGCGCTCTGCTGCACCTCGGTGAACTCCTCGGTGGAGGGAAGGGACGCTGGGTGTTTCGCGGGTGGCGGTGTCTCGGTGGCCACGGGCTCTCCTCGCGTGACGGACGTGCGCTGTCGGGCTTCACGGAACCGGGATTACGTTACCGCTAGTCGCCGTGCGACTGCGGTGCGTGAACCCGGCGCGGGGGTGCCGGCTTCGACGCGCCCCCGTCCACGGTCACGGCGCCCCGCCCGGGCCGGTTCAAGTCGGCCGCGCTCTTTCGGAGACCGGGCACGGAAGATAGCTTCGGCCTGCACCACTCGTCATGTACCTGCCCGAACACGACCGTGTCCGGGCGGTTTCGTATCCGGATGATGTGGAGATCCCATGGCTCATCTGCGCTCCAGACGCCGGCTCGCGCTCGCCGTGCCCGTCGTGCTGTCGCTGACCGCCTCGCTCGGCTTCCTGCCGTCGGCGGCCTCGGCGGCGCCCGCCGCGGGTGCGGTGGCGCGGGCGGCGGACGGCCCGAACCTCGCCTACGTGGTCAACACCCGTACGGACGACCGCACGATCGCGTCCGTACGGCGGGAGATCGCGCGCAACGGCGGCACGGTGGTGGCCGGTTACGACCGGATCGGCGTCATCGTCGTCCACTCCGCGAACCCGGACTTCGCCGCGCGGATGCGGGCGGTGCGCGGGGTCGACTCCGCGGGCGCCACCCGGACCGCGCCGCTGAGCGCGGCCGGGACGACGGACGAGGGCGCGGTGCAGGTCCTGTCCCGGGCGGAGCGGGCGCGGCTCGCGGCGAGCGCGACGGCGGGCGAGGAGCCGCTGGAGGCGGACCAGTGGGACCTGCGGGCGATCGGCGCCGACCGTGCCGCGAAGGTGGATCCGGGCAGCCGGAACGTCACGGTCGGGGTCATCGACACGGGCGTGGACGACACCCACCCGGACATAGCCCCGAACTTCTCCGCGTCCCAGTCGGCGAGCTGTGTGAGCGGCAAGGCGGACACGACGTACGGCGCGTGGCGGCCGGCGGACGCCGGTCACTACCACGGCACCCATGTGGCCGGTGAGATAGCCGCCGCCCGCAACGGCGTCGGCGTGGCCGGTGTGGCGCCGGGCGTGAAGGTCGCGAGCATCACGGTGGCGCAGCCGGACGAGACGTCGCTGTTCTACCCGGAGAGCGTGGTCTGCGCGTTCGTGTTCGCCGCGGACCACGGCATCGAGATCACCAACAACAGCTACTACGTTGATCCGTGGCTGTACAACTGCATGGACGACCCCGATCAACGTGCCATCGTCGACGCGGTCAACAGGGCCCAGCTGTACGCCCAGCGCAAGGGCACGCTCAACGTCGCCTCGGCGGGCAACTCCAACGACGACCTGGACTCCGACGCCGTCGTGGACGACTCCAGCCCCGACGACTCCACGGCCCGGACCCGCACGATCGACCCGCACGAGTGCTTCGACGTGCCGACCCAGCTGCCCGGTGTGGTCACCGTGAGCGCCGTGGGCGTGAAGGGCACCAAGTCGTACTACTCCAGCTACGGCCGGGGCGTGGTCGACGTCGCGGGGCCGGGCGGCGACAAGTACCAGATCCCGGACACGCCGTCGAAGAACGGCCGCATCCTGTCCACCCTGCCGGACAACCAGTACGGCTTCCTCCAGGGGACCTCGATGGCCTCCCCGCACGTGGCCGCGGTGGCGGCGCTGCTCAAGTCGGCCCACCCGCACGCCACTCCCGCCCAGCTGCGGGCGCTGCTGAAGGCCCAGGCGGACAACCCGGGCTGCCCGGCCGGACCGTACGACGGCGACGGCGACGGGGTCGTGGACGCGACCTGCACCGGCGGCAAGCGGGTCAACGGCTTCTATGGCTTCGGTGTCGTCAACGCGCTGCGCGCGGTCGAGTAGCCGGCCGGCGGCCCGCACACCGCCGTCGCCGTCCGACGGCGCTTCACCCCACTTCCCGCACGACGCGCTCGTACCGCGAACGAACTGGAGAGAACAGCCATGACAGCGCCCAAGCCGCGCTACCGCCGCGCCCTCGCCCTCCCCGCCGGGATGGCCCTGGCCACGGCCCTCGCGTTCCTGCCCGGCGTCAACGCGTCCGCCGCCACCGGCACCCCGGCGGCCTCCGCGGACGCGCCCACACTCAGCTACGTCGTCAACGTCCGCCCCGGACACGCCGTCTCGGCGCGTGTCCAGAAGGCGATCGCCGAGGCCGGGGGCTCGGTGGTGGTCGCGTACGACCGGATCGGCGTGATCGTCGCCCACGCGGCGGACCCCGGCTTCGCCCAGCGGATCCGCTCCGTACGCGGAGTCGACTCGGCCGGGGCCACGCGCAACGCGCCGCTGCCCGCGCAGTCCACCACCGACATGGGTACGCCGAGGACGCTGAGCGCCGAGGAGGCCGCCCGGGTGACGGCGGCCGACGGCCAGGACCCGCTGGAACCGCTCCAGTGGGACCTGCCCGCCATCAAGGCCGACAAGGCGCACGAGAAGACGCTGGGCAGCCGGGACGTCACGGTCGCCGTCATCGACACGGGCGTCGACGACACCCACCCGGACATCGCGCCCAACTTCGACCGCGCCGCGTCCGCCAACTGCGTGTCGGGCAAGCCGGACACGACGGACGGCGCCTGGCGGCCGAGCGCGTCGGAGAGCCCGCACGGCACGCACGTGGCGGGCGAGATCGCCGCGGCGAAGAACGGCGTGGGTGTCACCGGTGTGGCACCGGGCGTCAAGGTCGCCGGCATCAAGGTCGCCAACCCGGACGGCTACTTCTACACGGAGGCCGTGGTCTGCGGTTTCGTGTGGGCGGCCGAGCACCACGTCGACGTGACCAACAACAGCTACTACACCGACCCGTGGTACTTCAACTGCACCACCGACCCGGACCAGAAGGCGCTCGTGGACGCCGTCACCCGGGCCTCGCGGTACGCCGAGCGCAAGGGCACGGTCAACGTCGCGGCGGCGGGCAACGAGAGCTACGACCTCGCGTCCGACTCCCTCACCGACCCGGTCTCCCCGAACGACGGCACGCCCTCGGACCGGGTGATCGACCCGCACGAGTGCTACGACATACCGACCCAGCTGCCGGGTGTCGTGACGGTGGCGGCCACGGGCGCCAAGGGCCTCAAGTCGTCCTTCTCCAACTACGGCCTCGGCGTCATCGACATCGCCGCGCCCGGCGGCGACTCGACCGCCTACCAGAAGCCGGAGCCGCCGGCGACCAGCGGCCTCATCCTGGGTCCGCTGCCGGGCGGCAAGTGGGGCTACATGGCCGGTACGTCCATGGCGACCCCGCATGTCGCCGGTGTTGCCGCATTGATCAAGTCAACCCATCCGCACGCCTCCGCGGCCCTGGTCAAGGCGCTGCTGTACGCCGAGGCCAACGCCACCCCGTGCACGGACCCGTACGACATCAACGGTGACGGCAAGGTGGACGCCGTGTGCGAGGGGTCGAAGAACTACAACGGCTTCTACGGCCGGGGCACGGCGGACGCGCTGGCCGCGGTGACCCGGTAGCCCTCTCTCCGAGGACCGCACGTGGGCACTTAAGACGTTGATTGAGTCAATACTGCATAGTGCAGTCATGACGACTATCACGTACGCGTGGTCCGCCCTGGGCGGCGATCCCGCCCGTCTCGCACGGCTCACCACCGTCGCGCGGGAAGGCGCGCTCCCGGCGCGCCTTCCCGTACGGCAGCTCGCCCGGGCGTGCGTCGGCGCGTGCGCGCTGGCCGCGGCGGAACTGGCGGCCCACCGGGCCGGGCGCGCCGAGGTGCCCGGCGTCCGGGTCGACGACGGCGCGGTCGCCACCGCCTTCCACAGCGAACGGGTCCTCCAGGTGGACGGCCGTGCGCCGACGGTCTTCGCACCGCTGTCGCGGTTCTGGCGCACGGCCGACGGCTGGGTGCGCACCCACGCCAACTACCCGCACCACCGGTCCCGGCTGCTCGGCGCGCTGGGCCTGCCGGCGGACGCCTCGGCGGAGGAGGTCGCCGGACGGCTCGCCGAGCGGCCCGCCCGGGAGACCGAGGAGGCCGTCGTCGGCGCCGGCGGCCTCGCCGTCGCCCTGCGCACGCCGCGGGAGTGGCGGGCGCACCCGCAGGCCGCCGAGGTGGCCGCACGGCCCCTGGTCGAGCGCGCCCGGCTGGACTCGGCACCCGCGCGCGTGCTGCCGCCGCTGGACCCGGCCGCCGCCGTCCTGCTGCCCGCCGCCGGGCTGCGCGTCCTGGACCTGACCCGGGTGCTGGCGGGCCCGGTCGCCACCCGCACCCTGGCCCTGCTCGGCGCGGACGTGCTGCGCGTGGACGCCCCCTGGCTGCCGGAACTGCCGGACCAGCACGCCGACACGGGCTTCGGCAAGCGGTCCGCCACGCTCGACCTGACCGCCGGCCGGGACACCTTCGAGGAGCTGCTGCGCACCGCCGACGTCGTGGTGACCGGGTACCGGCCGGGCGCGCTCGACCGGTTCGGGCTCGCACCGCGCGCGCTGGCCGAGCGGCACCCCGGCCTGGTCGTCGCCCAGGTGTCGGCGTGGGGCGCGTACGGGCCGTGGGGCGGCCGGCGGGGCTTCGACAGCCTGGTGCAGGTCGCGACCGGCATCGCGGTCACCGAGGGCTCGCCGGACCGGCCCGGCGCGCTGCCCGCGCAGGCGCTCGACCACGGAACCGGCTATCTGCTGGCGGCGGCCGTGCTGCGGGCGCTGACCGAGCAGTCGTACGACGGCGGGAGCCGGCTGGTCCGGCTGGCGCTGGCCCGGACCGCCCACTGGCTCACCGAGCGCACCCCGTCCACGGCCGCCGAGGGCATCCCGTCCGCGGTGGCCGAGGGGGCGCCGTACGCGGGCCCCGACGCCTGGCTGGCCGAGACGGACGGTCCCCTGGGCCGGCTCCGGCACGCCCACCCGGCCGTGTCCTTCACCGGGGGCCCCGCCGGCTGGGCGCGGCCTCCCGTGCCGTGGGGGTCGGACCCGGCCGAGTGGCGCTGACGGGCCGGTTCAGCCGTTGGTCACCAGCACCTTGAGCGCGGTGCGTTCGTCCATGGCTTTGTAGCCGGCGGGCACGTCCTCGATGCCGACGGTCATGTCGAACACCGGCGAGGGGTCGATCGTGCCGTCGAGCACGTCCGGCAGCAGGTCGGGGATGTAGGCGCGGACCGGCGCGACACCGCCGCGCAGGGCGAGGTTCCGGTCGAACATCACGCCGAGGTTCAGGCCGGTGCCGCTGCCGTGGGGCACGCCGACGAAGCCGATGGCGCCGCCGTCGCGGGTGATGTTGACGGCCGTCCGCATGGACTGCTCGGTGCCGACCGCCTCCACGACGGCGTGGGCGCCCTGCCCGCGGGTCAGCTCGCGGACGGCCTCGACGGCCGCGTCCCCGCGCTCGGCGACGACGTCGGTGGCGCCGAACCGGCGCGCGATGTCGGTGCGCACCTCGTGCCGGCCGAGCGCGATGATCCGCTCGGCGCCGAGCCTCTTGGCGGCCAGCACGGCGCACAGGCCGACCGCGCCGTCACCGACGACGGCGACCGTGGCGCCGGGCCGGGCACCCGCTCCGAGGGCCGCGTGGTGACCGGTGCCGAGGACGTCGGAGAGGGTCAGCAGGGCCGACAGCAGGTGGTCGTCGGAGGCCGCGTCCTTGGGGAGCCGGACGAGGGTGCCGTCCGCGAACGGCACGCGGACGGCCTCGCCCTGGCCGCCGTCGTAGCCGACGGAACCCCAGAAGCCGCCGTGCTCGCAGGACGTCGTCAGGCCCTCGCGGCAGTAGTCGCAGACGCCGTCGGACCACATGAAGGGCGCGACCACCAGGTCACCGCGCCGGAGGGTGCCCACCTCGGAGCCGGTCTCCTCCACGACGCCGAGGAACTCGTGCCCGATGCGCTGCCCCGGCTGCCGGGCCGCCTCGCCCCGGTAGGCCCACAGGTCGCTGCCGCAGATACAGGCCCGCAGCACCCGCACCACGGCGTCGGTGGGCAACTGCACCACGGGCTCGGGCACGTCCTCCACGCGCAGCTCGAACGGGGCGTGGATGGTGGTGGCGCGCATGGCGGGGATCCTTCTCGTGGGGGTCGTACCAGGGCGTGCGGAGTCGCACAGGGTCGTGCGGAGTCGCACAGCGTCGTGCGGGCGGCGGGCCCGGGGTGCCGGGCCCGTTTCACCGTACGCCGGGGCCGCCGCCGTCCGCGCGGCCGGGGGTGACCCGCCCGGTCACGCCCCCACCGCCCCCAGCAGGCTTCCCGCCACGTACGTCACCGCCATCGCCAGGGCGCCGCCCGCCACGTTCCGCAGGACCGCGCGTCGCGGGTCCGCCGCGCCGAGGCGGGCACTGCTCCAGCCGGTGAGGGTCAGGGCGGCCAGGACGGAGACGACGGTGACGGCGAGCCGCCAGCCGGCCGGGGGCAGGACGATGGCCAGCAGGGGCAGCAGCGCGCCGACGGTGAACGACAGGAAGCTCGCCCGGGCCGCGTGCCAGGGGTTGGTCAGCTCGTCCGGGTCGATGCCCAGCTCCACGCGCGCGTGGGCCCGCAGCGCGTCCCGCGCGGTGAGCTGCTCGGCGGCCTCGCGGGCCACCTCGCGGGACAGGCCGCGCTGCTCCAGCAGCTCGGTCAGCTCCCGCAGTTCGGCCTCCGGCTGCTCGCGCAGCTCCCGTTTCTCCACGGCCAGCGCCGCCATCTCGGAGTCGCGCTGGGTGGAGACGGAGACGTACTCGCCGGCCGCCATGGACATCGAGCCGGCGAGCAGACCGGCCAGCCCGGCGGTGAGCAGGGCGCTGCGGCTCCCCGTCGCGCCCGCCACCCCGACGACCAGTCCGGCGGTGGACACGATGCCGTCGTTCGCGCCGAGCACCGCGGCCCGGAGCCAGTTCAGCCGGACACCGAGCGTGCCGCCGTGGGGCTCGTCATGGATGGGTTCCGTCACAGCAGGGAGGATCGCATCCCGGGGTCGCGCCCGCCGCACCGACGCCCCGCGCGCGGGCAGCGGCCGCTCGCGCCGGCCACGCGTGCCCGCCGGTGCCGCCCGGAAATTCGCTGGCGCCCGAACTGCCGTACGCCTACTGTTCCTGACCGCGGGGGCGGCTCCGCCGGCGTGCTTCCTTCTCTTCCCACCCTTGGAATCCACAGCGCGCCCACTCTCCGCCCCCGACCCATCTTCTTTTCCGCACCGGGGGATTCCGCTTGTCCGAACTGGCGTCCGTGCTGCTCCGCCGTCTCCGTACCGTCTACGTCGACCAGGCCGGACCACGCCCGGGCGACCCGTCGACGGCGGAGGGGCTCACCGCCCTGGAAGGCGAGCTGCTCGACCGGGGCTTCGCGCCGACGGCACAGCTGCGCGCGGCCCTCGCCTGGCTCGGTCCCGCCGGGCTCGCGGACGCCGGCCGGCGGCTGATCCGGCACCTCGACGCCGAACTGGGCGCGGACCGCACCCACATGCCGCTGTTCCGCTCCTTCCCCGCCTCCGTGCCGGACGACACGTTCGGGCTGTACGTCGACCGGGTCTTCGCCCTGCTGCTCCAGTGGCCCGCCCAGCCGTGCGTGCTGTGCGGCACGGTGGGCGCCGTGCACCCGGTGGCGCCGTGCGCCCATCTGGTGTGCCGCGCGTGCTGGGACGGCGCCGACTACACCGGCTGCCCGCTGTGCCGCCGCCGGATCGACACCGCCGACCCGTTCCTGGTGCCGGGCGAGCCGCGCCGCCCCCGAAAGGTGCCGACCGGCCCGCTGAAGCTGCTCGCCCTCGGCAGGGACGTCCGCGCGGACACGGTCCACGCGCTGCGCACGTTGCTGGCCCGGCGCACTCCCCTGCCCGCGCTGGACCGCGCCGATGTGACGGTGCTGCTGGCGCACGCGCCGGCGGACCTCGGCTGGTTCCCGGCGGAGATCCCGGTCCGGGAGACGAAGGCGCTCGTCCTCGGCACTCTGCTGCGCGACCGGCACACGCGCGTGGCGGCCACCGGCCTGCTCGGCACGCACCTGACGACCGCGACCGACGTGCTGCGGCTGCTGTGCGTGTGGTCCGGCGGCACGGCGGACCTCACGGCGCCGCCCCGGCTGCGCTCGCTGCCCCGTGCGCTGCGCCGCCGGCTGCTCGGCCTGCTCGACTCCTTCGCCGTGCCCTCGCTGGTGGAGGACGTCCTGCGGCACCCGGCCGCGTGGAAGCGGGCCGCCGAGACCCTGCACCCCTTCGAGCACCACGCCCGGCATCCCGGGGCCGCCCTCGCCTTCGCCGTGCTGCGCGGCACGTCCGTCGTGCCCGGCAGCGCCCTGGGCGAGGCGCTGCTGCGGACGGCCGCCGCCCACCCGGAGGCCGTCCGGGTCGCGGACGGCCGGATCCGGGCGGCCACCTGGCGCGCGCGGACGGAACAGGCACTGGCCGGGCGGGACACCGGCGCCGCGCTCGCCCTCCTGGGACAGCGGCCGGGCGAACTGCTGCGCCGGCTGGACCACCTGCTGCGGCTGCGCGAGCTCGACGTACTGCCCGAGGAGTTCGACGAGGTGCTGCGGCGGGCACTGCCCGGGGCCGGTCCCGGCCCGCTGCTGGCCGCGCTCGGCCGGCTGCGCGTCCGTCATCTGCCCGGTGACCGGCGGGTGTTCTTCCCGCGCGGTCAGGTCACGCACGCGTACACGGCCGACGACACGCGCCCGCCGTTCGCCGAGGCGGTGACCGCGCGCGTGTGCGCGCTGCTGGAGACGGAGGCGCTGCGCCGCCTGGCCGCCGGGTCCCGGTTCGACCTGGCGGTGCTGGACTCGGCTCTCGCGGGGCTCGCGGTGCCGTCCGCCGAGCGTGCCGCCGCCAAGGCCCTCGTGTCGGTGCCGCGCGGCAGCACCCAGCCACTGCCCGCCGGCGAGGTGCTGCGGCTGTTCCTGCACTGGACGGAACCGGAGACGACCCGGGTGGACCTGGACCTGTCGGTGGCGCTGTACGACGAGGACTGGGAGTTCGCCGGCCTGTGCGACTACACGAACCTCGTGTACGGCGACCGGTGGGCCGTCCACTCCGGCGACCTGACGTCGGCTCCGGCTCCGGACGGCGCCACCGAGTACGTCGACCTGGACCTCGGCGCGCTCGGCGGGCGGGGCGTGCGGTACGCGGTGCCGGTCGTCTTCAGCTACAACGACATCCCGTTCGAGGAACTGCTCGACGCCTTCGCCGGTTTCATGGCGCTGCCGTCGGCGGCGGAGGAGGCGCGCGGCGCCGGGTACCACCCGCGCGCGGTACGGCAGCGCTACGACCTGGAGGGCGACTCGCGCATCCATGTGCCGATGCTGGTCGACCTGCGCCGGCGCACGTTCCTGTGGACGGACCTGCACCTGCCGTCGGCCGAGGGCTACCACGACGTGACCCGGCACCGGGAGGACCTGGGCCGGATCGCCCGGGACCTGTTCCGGTACTTCGCGCACGGCCGTACGACGCTGTGGGACCTCGCGGTGTGGCACGCGGCGGCGCGGGGCGACGAGGTGCTGGTCGTCCGGCGCGCGCCCGTCGCGGGCACCGTCGACGAGCTGTGGCACTACCGGCGCCGGGACGGGGAGGCGGACACCGCGTTCGCCGCGCGGATACGGGCCCTTGAGGCGCCGGAGCGGCGGGAGCCGGCGGGCAGCGCCGCGGACGCCGACGCACGTGCGGGTGAAGCGGCGGCGAAGAAGCGCGTGTTGCTGGCCCTGGTGCACGGCGGGGTGGCACCGCGGGGCGCGACCGGGGAGGTGTACCGGCTGCTGCCCGGCCCGGCCGACGGCTGCGGGCTCGCGCCGCTGACCGCGGGGGACCTGGTGGCGGCGCTGGGGTGAGCGCCGGGGCGGCGGCGAACTCGCCGACGCCCGGGCACGGGTGTGCGGTGGCCGAGCGGGAGGGCGAGCCCGCGGCGTGCGAACGGGACCTGAGGGGCCGTGCTGTCAGTCGTGGCCCGTATCCTCAGTGACCATGCTCGAAGACCGTGCGACCGCAGTGTCCTCCGCCACCCAGTGGCCGGCCGCGTATCCGCTGGGATACGCGGTCGTTGACGTGGAGACCACCGGCCTGGCCCGGGACGACCGGATCATCTCTGCGGCCGTCTACCGGCTGGACGCGCGCGGTGAGGTCGAGGACCACTGGTACACGCTGGTCAACCCGGAGCGGGACCCGGGCCCGGTGTGGATACACGGTCTGACGAGCGAGACGCTGGCCGGCGCGCCGCTGTTCGCGGACGTCGCCGAGGAGTTCGCCGCCCGGCTGGAGGGCCGGGTGCTCGTCGCGCACAACGCCGTCTTCGACTGGCAGATGATCGCGCGGGAGTACGCGCGCGTGCGGCGCGAGGCGCCGGTGCGGCAGCGGCTGTGCACCATCGCCCTGTCGAAGGAGCTGGGGCTGCCGCTGCCCAACCACAAGCTGGAGTCCCTGGCGGCGCACTTCGGGGTGGTGCAGCAGCGGGCGCACCACGCGCTGGACGACGCGCGCGTGCTGGCCGAGGCGTTCCGGCCCAGCCTGCGGGCCGCGGCGGCGGGCGGCGTACGGCTGCCGCTGCTGGAGTGCCGGCCGCTGACGGAGTGGTCCGACCGGCCCGTGCCCCGGCAGGCGTCGGGCGGCTACGGCGGCTACCGGACCGGCGGTTGGCGCCCCTCCCGCAAAAGGCCCGCGTGCCCCTATCCCAACCCAGGTCGCTATGAAGACGGCAAACGCCTCAAACAGGGCATGCGGGTGGCCTTCTCCGGTGACACGTCGACCGAGCGGGAGCTGCTGGAGGACCGGGCCGTGGAGGCCGGGCTGCACGTCGCCACCAGCATCTCCCGGCTGACCAGCCTGCTGGTGACCAACGACCCCGACTCGGGCACGTCGAAGACGGTGAAGGCCCGGCAGTACGGCACGCCGATCGTGGACGAGGCCGCGTTCGGGCAGCTGCTGGGGGACGTGGAGCCCGCCGACGGGTGAACGCACCGCGTATCGGGCCGTCGTACGATCGGGTGATTGCCGGACGACTCACCCGGCGCCCGCTCGCCGGGGAATCGGCGACGGCCCACCCTGTGGCGCATGGCGACATGCGAAGTGTGCGGCAACGACTACGGAATGACCTTCGAGGTGCACGCGCAGGGCGCGGTGCACGTCTTCGACTGCTTCTCCTGTGCGATCCACCGCATGGCACCGGTCTGCGAGCACTGCCGGGTGCAGATCATCGGCCAGGGCGTGGAGGTGGAGGGCCACTGGTACTGCGGCGCGCACTGCGCCCGCCAGGAGGGGAGGACCGGGATCGTCGACCGGGTCTGACCCGGTACCCGCCTGAATGCGCCCCACGGCTCGGAGGTACCGTCGTGGGGTGCACCGCTACCGCTTCCTGTTGTCCCGCCAGTGGGTGATCCTCACCCTCGTCGCGATCGCGCTGATCCCGACGATGATAAGGCTGGGCTTCTGGCAGCAGCACCGTTACGAGGAGCGCACCGCCCGCAACAACCTGGTCTCCGCCGCGCTGCACGCCGAGCCGGTCCCGGTCGAGCGGCTGACCTCCCCCGGCCACGCCGTGACCCGCGCCGACAAGTACCGCACGGTCACCGCGACCGGCACCTTCGAGACGGCGAAGGAGGTCGTGGTCCGGCGCCGTACGAACGCCGACGGCGAGGTCGGCTTCCACGTCCTCACCCCGTTCGTCCTCGACGACGGCAAGGTGCTGCTCGTCAACCGCGGCTGGATCCCGGCGAACGGCGCGCAGACCGCCTTCCCGAAGATCCCCGCCCCGCCGGCCGGCCGGACCACCGTCACCGGGCGGCTGATGGCCGACGAGACGACCTCGGCGAGCGGCATCAAGAACGTCGAGGGCCTTCCCGACCGGCAGATCATGCTGATCAACAGCGCGGAGGAGGCCCGGCGGCTCGGCGCGCGGGTGCTCGGCGGCTACATCCAGCAGACGGCGCCCGAGCCCAAGGGCGGCTCCCCGGAGCAGATCTCCGACCCGGGCAGCGAGGACGCGCCGCTGAACTACGCGTACATGATCCAGTGGTGGCTGTTCGCGGCGGCCGTGCCGGTCGGCTGGTGGTTCCTGGTCCGGCGCGAGATCCGCGATCAGGAGGAGGCCGCGGCACAGCGGCAGCCGAAGGAGACCGAACCGGCCACGGTGTAAGCGGGCCGCCTCCCGGCGATCGGCCACGGGCACGGGCACGAACGGGCAGCGCCCGCCGGCCCAACGGGCACGGTGCAACGAGCCACGCTCCCGGCCGACCGCCCGATGTGACCGAGCCGCGCCTGCCGCCAGTCCGCCACCGTGCGAGCGGCCACGCCTCCGGGCGAGCTGCCTCGGTGCAAGCGAGCCGCAGCTCACGGCCGGCCGGCCACGTGTGAACGGGCCGCCTCCCGGCGATCGGCCACGGGCACGGGCAGCCGCCCCCGGCAGCCCGCCCTGGTGTAAGCGGGCCGCAACGAGCGGGCCGTGCACGGGGTGTCGGTCAGGTCGGTGGAAGGGGGCCGTGGGTCCCCGGCCCGCCCCCGGGGTCCGTGTCGCGCGCGGCCCACCGGGTGTGTGCGGAAAGGTCACTCCCCGGCGTTCCACCTGATTGGCCCCGTGGCCGCCCGGGAAACCGCATCCCGTGAACGCGCGCATCGAGGATTACGCCCTCATCGGCGACGAGCAGACCGCGGCCCTGGTCGGCAAGGACGGCTCGGTCGACTGGCTGTGCCTGCCGCGCTTCGACTCCGGTTCCTGCTTCGCCCGGCTGCTGGGCGACGAGGACCACGGCTACTGGCGGATCGCGCCGAAGGGGGCGGACGTCTGCACCCGCCGCGCCTACCGGACCGACACGCTGGTGCTCGACACCGAGTGGGCGACCGCCGACGGCGTGGTGCGCGTCACCGACCTGATGCCGCAGCGCGACCGCGCCCCCGACGTCGTACGGATCGTGGAGGGCGTCAGGGGCCGCGTCACCGTCCGCAGCACGCTGCGCCTGCGCTTCGACTACGGCTCGGTCATGCCGTGGGTGCGCCGCTCGGACGGCCACCGGGTGGCCGTCGCCGGGCCGGACTCCGTCTGGCTGCGCACCGAGCCGTCCGTGCACACCTGGGGCGAGGACTACGGCACCCACGCGGAGTTCACCGTCGCGGAGGGCGAGCGGGTCGCGTTCGTGCTCACCTGGCACCCCTCGCACGAGCAACGCCCGCCGCTCATCGACCCGTACGAGGCACTGGAGAGCAGCGTCACCGACTGGCGGCGCTGGGCCCGCCAGTGCCGGTACGACGGACCGTACCGGGACGCGGTGGTCCGGTCCCTCATCACCCTCAAGGCCCTCACCTACGCCCCGACCGGCGGGATCGTCGCCGCGGCCACCACCTCGCTGCCCGAACAGCCGGGCGGCGTGCGCAACTGGGACTACCGGTACTGCTGGCTGCGCGACTCCACCCTCACGCTCGGCGCGCTGCTCGCGGCCGGTTTCCAGCAGGAGGCCGAGGCCTGGCGCGACTGGCTGCTGCGCGCGGTCGCCGGCGACCCGGCCGAGCTCCAGATCATGTACGGCGTCGCGGGCGAGCGGCGGCTGCCGGAGACCGAGCTGCCCTGGCTGCCCGGCTTCGCCGGCTCCTCCCCCGTGCGCGTCGGCAACGGCGCCGTCGACCAGCTCCAGCTGGACGTGTACGGCGAGGTGATGGACTCGCTGTCGCTGGCCCGCTCCTCGGGCCTGCCCACGAAGCCGCACATGTGGGCCATGCAGCGCTCGCTGATGACGTTCCTGGAGTCGGCGTGGCGGCAGCCGGACGAGGGCCTGTGGGAGGTGCGCGGCGGCCGGCGCCAGTTCGTGCACTCCAAGGTGATGGTGTGGGTGGCCGCCGACCGGGCGGTGAAGACCCTGGAGCGGCACCCGAAGTTGCAGGGCGACCTGGAGGGCTGGCGCCGGCTGCGCGACGAGGTGCACCGGGAGGTCTGCGAGAAGGGCTTCGACCGGGAGCGCAACACGTTCACCCAGTACTACGGCTCCCGGGAGCTCGACGCCTCCCTGCTGCTCATCCCGCGCGTCGGGTTCCTGCCGCCGGACGACCCGCGGGTGGCCGGCACGGTCGACGCGATCCGCGACGACCTCGGCCACGACGGCTTCCTGCGCCGCTACGACACCGGGGACTCGGTGATCGACGGCCTGCCGGGCGGCGAGGGCGCCTTCCTCGCCTGCTCGTTCTGGCTGGCCGACGCGCTGCACCTGACCGGCCGGACGAAGGACGCGCGGGAGCTGTTCGACCGGCTGGTGGGCCTGTGCAACGACGTGGGCCTGCTGGCCGAGGAGTACGACCCCGTGGACGGCTGCCAGCTGGGCAACTTCCCGCAGGCGTTCAGCCACGTCGGTCTGGTGAACACCGCGCTGATCCTCTACGGGGACGACCGGGCAGGATAGGGACCATGGATCTTGGACTGAAGGACCGGGTGTACGTCGTCACCGGAGCGACGCGCGGGCTGGGCAACGCCACCGCGCGGGAACTCGTCGCCGACGGGGCGAAGGTGGTCGTCACCGGCCGGGACGAGCAGCGGGTCGCCGAGGCGGCCGCCGGACTGGGCCCGAACGCGGTGGGCGTGGCCGTGGACAACGCCGACCCGCAGGCTCCCGGGCGGCTGATCGCCGCCGCCCGGGAGAACTTCGGCGGCTTCCACGGCGTGCTGGTGAGCGTGGGCGGGCCGCCGCCGGGGTTCGTCGCCGACAACACCGACGAGCAGTGGCGCACCGCGTTCGAGTCGGTGTTCCTCGGCGCGGTACGGCTCGCCCGCGCGGCGGCGGCCGAGCTGGAGGAGGGCGGTGTCATCGGGTTCGTGCTGTCGGGCTCGGTGTACGAGCCGATCCCGGGGCTGACCGTGTCCAACGGGCTGCGGCCCGGACTCGCCGGGTTCGCCAAGTCGATCGCCGACGAGCTGGGGCCGCGCGGGATCCGGGTGGTGGGCCTGCTGCCGGGACGCATCGCCACCGATCGCATGCGGGAGCTGGACGGGCTGTCCGCGGACCCGGAGGCCACCCGCGCCGCGAACGAGTCCCGCATCCCGTTGCGCAGGTACGGGACGCCCGAGGAGTTCGGACGGACGGCGGCGTTCCTGCTGTCCCCGGCGGCCTCCTACGTGACGGGGGTCATGGTGCCGGTGGACGGCGGGACACGGCACGGGTTCTAGGGTCTTTCGTCCGGGTCGGGCCGGATCAGCGAGCCCGGCATGATCCGGACGAGAGGCCCGGGGAACCGCGGCCGTCACGTCACCCTCTCCGCGCGGTGTCCGACCTCGCCCAGCCGGACCTCCGCCGGAAGTGACGCCAGGCCCGCCGACTCGCGCGCGTGGGCCAGCGTTCCGGTGGTGAACGTGGTCAGGGCCCCGGCCGGGGCCGCGTCCGCTTCCAGCCGGAGCCAGGCCCGCACCAGCGGAGCCGTCCGGCGGCCCCCCAGGAGGACGCGCGCCCTGGCCACGCCCGGCTGGGCCGCCGCTTCGGCCGTCATGGCGCTCTGCAGCGCCGTGCCCCGCAGGTGCGCCTCCCCGCCGTCGCCGGTGTCGACCAGCAGCTCGGTCAGCCGGCGGCGGCGCAGCGCCGCCGTGAGCCACGCCAGGGCGAGCAGGATCAGGACGGTCAGGGCGGCGATGACCGCCGGCCACCACCAGGGGGCGCCCCGGTAGTGGGTGCGTTCGGCCCGGCTGAGCAGGACGTCGTGCGGACCGGTGTGCGGCCACCAGGAGGGAAGCCGCACGCCCAGGCCGACGGCGAGGACCACGCCGCCGAGCGCGAGCAGCAGCAGCCCGGCGAGGGCCAGCAGGACGCGGTGGAGACCGCCGCGCACCGCGCTCACCCCTTCCGTCCGGGCCGGGCCACGCGCACGGCCGCTCTGGGCGGGCGGGCCAGGGCGAGGTCCCGGATCGCCTCGGCGAGCACGGTGTCCAGGTCGGCGCGTACGTCGTCCAGGTCCCGGAAGTGCGAGACCACCCGGACGTCGGCCTTCCGGCGGCCCATCCACACGCGTGCATCGCGCACGCCGGACACCTCCATGACCCGGTCGCGCAGGAACAGTGCCACCGCGCCGCGCCGGATGGCGGCCCGGACGCCGGGGTGCGGGCGCCGCATCGGCAGCAGGTCGCGCAGGCCGGGGGTGACCGCGAGGACGATCAGCCACAGGCCGAGCGCGGCGGCGACGCCCGCGCCGACCCGTACCCAGGTGTCGTCCAGGGGCCGTTCGGCGAGCTGCCGGGCGAGGACGCGGCGCCAGTGCATCGCGGGGCGGTGGGCGCGTACGGCGGCGATGTCGTACAGCAGGAGTCCGGCACCGGCTGCCAGCAGGGCGGCGACGACGGCGGCGGGGACGCGGCGCGGCGACCAGAAGCGTCCGCTGCCCTTCCCGGCGGGCGGTGCGGCATCGGGCGGCCCGGCGACGGCCGGGGCGCTCCCCGTCCCGCCCACCGGTCCGTCCGCCGAGGCGTCGTGCTCCCCGGCCGGTCCCTGACCCGTCATGCTCATCGGCCGGCCCCCTGACCCGTCGTGCTCATCGGCCCGCCCCCCGTTCCCGTCGTCGGATGCAGTCGTTCCACCTCCACGGCGACCTCCGGCACCTTCAGGTCCGTCAGCGCGCCGACACGCGAGGTGACGTGACTGCGTACGGCGGCGCACCGGGCGGGGATGTCACCGGGGTAGCCGAGTTCCACCCGGACGCGGACCCGGGCCGTCTGCTGGGCCACGACGACCGTGGCGTGCGGCGCGGCGGCGGCACCGGGCAGCGGTGCGAGGGCCTCGCGTGCGGCCTGCGCGGCGATCTTGGCCACGACCCGGTCGGCGATCCGGGTGGCGCCGCGCTCGGCCGGCGGCACGAGGGGCGGCGGGGGGTGCGGTGTGCCCGTGCCGGGGGCGGTGCCGGCGCTCACCGGGGTCACCGCCGCCGGTCCCGCCGCTCGTCGCGGGTGCGGAAGACGTCACCGAGTTCCAGGTCGCCGTCGGCGAACCGGCCGGCGAGGAAGCCGACGGCGCCCAGCGCCGCGACCAGGAGGAAGGCGCCGAAGCCGCCGAAGTAGCCGGCGAACCCCAGCGCCATTCCGGCGATCATGCCGACCACGGCCATGCTCATGCGGGGCTCCTCAGCTCGTCGGGCGTACGGTCTCGGGTGCGGGGTGTCACTGGATCCGCAACTCCGTTTCCTCTTCCTCCTCCTCGGGCAGCTTGACGTCGCTGACCGCGATGTTGACCTCGACCACCTCCAGGCCGGTCATGCGTTCCACGGCGGCGACCACGTTCTCCCGCACGGCGCGGGCGACGTCGGCGATGGCGACGCCGTAGTCCACGACGATCTCCAGGTCGAGCGCGGTCTGCACCTCGCCGACCTCGGCCTTGACGCCCCGGGTCACCGACTTGCCGCCGCCGGGCACCCGGTCCCGTACGGCGCCGAAGGTGCGGGCGAGGCCGCTGCCCATGGTGTGGACGCCGACCACGTCCCGGGCGGCGAGGCCGGCGATCTTCTCCACGACTCCGTCGGCGATGGTGGTGCGGCCCCGGGTCGCCGGGTCGCCGCCGCCGCGCCGGGTGGCCTTGCGGGCCGGTACCTGCGGTTCGTGGCCGCCTTCAGGGGTGGTCGTCGTGTCGGTCATCGCCGTACGTCCCTTTCGGTGCGCCCGCTCGGTCGTCCTTCTCCGACCACGGTATGCAAGGCTGCGCCGTCGCGCGCCGTGGATACGGCAGGCTGGTGGAATGACGGTTGACCGGTGGGCACAGGTGGTGCGGCATCAGGTGGGGCTGGGCAGGCTGTTGCCGCTCGGCGGCCCGCGCGACGGCGCGTGGATCACGGAGGAGGCGGCCGGGGCGGTGCTGCGGCGCGCGGCGGCGGAGGGGGCGCCGGGGGTGCGCCTGGGCGCGCTGCGGATCGCGCTCGCCGATCCGCGGGACCTGTCGGAGCCCGTCGTGCCGGCGCCGCCGAGCGCGCTGCCGCCGGGTCCGCTGCGGGTGACGGCGGACTTCGCCGCGACGGCCGCCGAGCCGTTGCCGACGGCGGCGTCCCGGCTGCGGCTCGTCCTGGCGGGGGCCGCGGCGGAACGGCTCGGCCTCGCGGTGACGGAGATCGACCTGCGGGCGACGGAGCTGCTGGAGCCGGACGCCCCGCCCGCCCCGGCGGCCGGTGTCCCGCAACCGCCGCCGGCCCAGGAGCCGGTGGGCACGGACGGGACCGCGGTGGCGGAGGCGGCCCTGGCCGTCCCCGGGGTGCTCCGGCTGACGGGGTCCCTCGGTGGTGTGGGCCGGGCGGTGCGCATCGAGGAGCACGCCGAAGAGACGGCCCTGCCGCGCCGTCACGTCCGCGTGGAACTGGCCACCGGCGCGACCCACCGGGCCGTGGACGTGGCCCGGCAGGTCCGCGCGGCCGTGCGGGAGGCCCTGCCGGACCGTCCGACGGTGGCCGTGCTGGTCACCGCGGTGGGCTGACCGGCTTCGGGTGCCCGGCCGGGTGCCGGCTCACTCGCCGAGGCCGGCCAGGTCCCGCAGCCGTCGTGCCTGGGCGGCCCGCTCGGCCGCGCGCTGCTCCTCGTACGTCCGGTCGAGGGCACCGCGCAGCAGCGCCTTGGTCTCCACCACCGCGTCCCGGGGCGCGGCCATGATCGCCGCCGCCAGGTCCCGCACGGCCGCGTCCAGTTCGCCGGCGGGCACGGCGAGGCTCGCCAGCCCGCTCGACACCGCTTCGTCGGCGCCGACGAAGCGTCCGGTCACGCAGATCTCCAGCGCGCGGGCGTATCCGACGAGGCCGACCAGCGGGTGGGTGCCGGTCAGATCGGGGACGAGGCCGAGGCTGGTCTCGCGCATGGCGAACTGCACGTCGTCGGCGACGACGCGGAGGTCGCAGCCGAGCGCGAGCTGGAAACCGGCCCCGATGGCATGCCCCTGGACGGCGGCGATGGACACGATGTCGGTCCGCCGCCACCAGGTGAACGCCTCCTGGTATTCGGCGATGGTCGCGTCGATCCCGGCGTCGTCACGGCGCGCGAGGTCGATGAAGGTCGGCTCGCCCGGGATCCCCTCCGGGGTGAACATCTGACGGTCCAGCCCGGCGGAGAAGGACTTGCCCTCGCCACGCAGCACGACGACCCGGACGGAGCCCGGCAGCAGCCGCCCGGCCTCGGCGAGCGCCCGCCACAGGGCGGGGCTCTGCGCGTTGCGCTTGGCCGGGTTGGTCAGCGTCACCGTGGCGAGCGCGTCGTCGACGGTGAGCCGTACGCCGTCCTTGTCGAGTGCGGGAGCGAGGTCCTGCTCGGGCGAAGCCATGGGGCGCCTCCGATGGGTGCGGTCAGCAGAGCGAAGCTAAGTGACTGCACAGTAACCACCCGGCCGGTCGGTCTGCCGACCGGGTGGCCACCATCGAAGCCGATGGGCCGCCCGGAGTCAGGACGAAGCGGCCTTCTTACCCCTGGTCGCTCCGCCACGCCCACGGAGCGTGACGCCCGACTCGCTGAGCATCCGGTGCACGAAGCCATACGAGCGGCCGGTCTCCTCGGCCAGCGCCCGGATGCTCGCACCGGAGTCGTACTTCTTCTTCAGGTCTGCCGCGAGCTTGTCGCGCGCGGCGCCGGTCACCCGGCTGCCCTTCTTCAGAGTCTCGGCCACCCGTGCCTCCTCATGGGAAGTGCGCTCTGGTCTCCTCATGATCACCCCTCCTGGGCGTGATGGCCACCCATTCGGCAAGGTCCGTGAGACATCGTTGTGACGACAGGAGCCGGTCCCCACAAGCGGAAGGGGGGATTCCATGGGGTGCGGCCCATAGGGCCGTCCGGGTGGATTCGTGAAGTGCCAGGTCAGGAACGCGCGGCGGCCGATCCCCCGACAGCCGGGGGATCGGCCGGAAAATGCGTGTACGACACACCGCGGTACGAGGAGATCTCACACAGATGATGGATCACCGATGGGCCGAATGATCCAGACCGAGTGGATCAGTCCTTCGGTCAGGCCAGGGCGACGAGATCCGCGTAGTCGGAGCCCCACAGGTCCTCGACGCCGTCCGGCAGCAGGATGATCCGCTCCGGCTGGAGCGCCTCGACGGCGCCCTCGTCGTGCGTGACGAGGACGACCGCGCCCTTGTAGGTGCGCAGGGCGCCGAGGATCTCCTCGCGGCTGGCCGGGTCCAGGTTGTTGGTCGGCTCGTCCAGGAGCAGCACGTTCGCCGAGGAGACGACGAGCGTGGCGAGGGCGAGCCGGGTCTTCTCGCCGCCGGAGAGGACACCGGCCGGCTTGTCGACGTCGTCGCCGGAGAACAGGAACGAGCCGAGCACCTTGCGGACCTCGACCAGGTCCATGTCGGGGGCGGCCGAGCGCATGTTCTCCAGGACCGTGCGGTCGGCGTCCAGGGTCTCGTGCTCCTGCGCGTAGTAGCCGAGCTTGAGCCCGTGACCGGGGACGACCCGGCCGGTGTCCGGGCTCTCCACGCCCCCGAGGAGCCGCAGCAGGGTGGTCTTGCCGGCGCCGTTGAGGCCCAGGATGACCACCCGGGACCCCTTGTCGATGGCCAGGTCGACGTCGGTGAAGATCTCCAGCGAGCCGTACGACTTGGACAGGCCCTCGGCCATCAGCGGGGTCTTGCCGCAGGGCGCAGGCTCCGGGAAGCGGAGCTTGGCGACCTTGTCGGACATCCGGACGTCCTCGAGGCCGGAGAGCAGCTTCTCGGCGCGGCGGGCCATGTTCTGCGCGGCGACCGTCTTGGTGGCCTTGGCGCGCATCTTGTCGGCCTGGGCGTTGAGCGCCGCGGCCTTCTTCTCGGCGTTGGCGCGCTCGCGCCTGCGGCGCTTCTCGTCGGCCTCGCGCTGCTGCTGGTAGAGCTTCCAGCCCATGTTGTAAATGTCGATCACGGACCGGTTCGCGTCCAGGTAGAACACCTTGTTGACGACGGTCTCGACCAGGTCGACGTCGTGGGAGATCACGATGAAGCCGCCGCGGTAGGTCTTCAGGTAGTCGCGCAGCCAGATGATCGAGTCGGCGTCGAGGTGGTTGGTCGGCTCGTCCAGGAGCAGGGTGTCCGCGTCGGAGAACAGGATGCGGGCCAGCTCGATGCGGCGGCGCTGACCGCCGGAGAGCGTGTGCAGCGGCTGACCGAGCACCCGGTCGGGCAGGTTCAGCGCGGCGGCGATCGTGGCGGCCTCGGCCTCGGCGGAGTACCCGCCCTTGGTGAGGAACTCCGTCTCCTGGCGCTCGTACTGCTTCAGGGCCTTCTCGCGGGTGGACCCCTTGCCGTTGGCGATGCGCTGCTCGTTCTCGCGCATCTTGCGGATCAGTACGTCGAGTCCGCGCGCGGAGAGGATGCGGTCGCGGGCGAGGACGTCCAGGTCGCCGGTGCGGGGGTCCTGCGGGAGGTAGCCGACCTCGCCGGAGCGGGTGATCGTGCCGCCCGCGGGGATGCCCTCACCGGCCAGGCACTTGGTGAGGGTGGTCTTGCCTGCGCCGTTGCGGCCGACGAGGCCGATGCGGTCGCCCTTGGCGACACGGAAGGTGGCGTTCTCGATGAGGACGCGCGCACCGGCGCGCAGCTCGATACCGGAGGCGGAGATCACGGACAGACTCCAGGGCGTACAGGGGTTGGCGGGTGGGCGGCTGAGGACGTTCCCGCCGTCTAATGCGCGAGGAGAAAGGCCATGGGGGAAAGTCTAACGGGGCCGTGCAAGCGGTTTACCGCGTCCGGTCCGCCGGGGCGCGGGCGCGGGGGATCCGTTGCCCAGCGGGGTGCGGCCGGGCGCGATCCGGCCCAGGTCGTCCAGGGCCACGAGCTGGCCGGTCCACGCGGCGTCCGCGCAGGGCTGGGCGAGGAGCAGTGCGGCGCCCCGGCGCACGGCGCTCCCGGGCAGGAAGGCGCAGCCGTCCCGGGCGGGCAGCACCCAGCGCAGGTCGCCGTCGGCGGTGCGGTAGGCGGTGACGCGGCGGGGGGTGACGACGGCGAGGATGCCGCGGCCGAGGGGGCGCAGCACGCCGGTGCCGCCCTGGGCCGGGAGCCACTCGGCCGCGTCGGGCAGGGCCCGGTGCCAGCGCACGGACCGGCCGTCGGTGTCGGTGAGCAGGCCGTCGTCCCAGAGCGCGATCGCCTCCCCGCGCGCGTGCACCACGTCGACGGGGCGGTGCCCCGGGCGCGCGTAGCGCCACCGGAGCGCTCCGGTACGGCTGTCGTGGCCGGCCACGGCACCGTCCCGCACCCGCGCCGCCCAGGTCCCCGTGACCGGCCCGGCGGTCAGGAGCCGGTCGCCGTAGGGAACCGGCCGCAGCTGCCGGGCCGCGCCGAGGAGGCCGAGGGTGACGACGGCCAGGAGGAGGGCGACGGCGAGGCGGCCCACGGGTGGAAGTGCCACCTCACCCCCTTCGGGTACCACCGTCCCAGGATCAGCCGCCGAGCGTAGTCACCGCGGGCCGGGCCGGCGGGGCGGCCGGGCGGGCGGGGCGGGAAGTCCCCCCGTTCGGCGGGGCGGGGGCGTCCGCCGGGGCGTTGTCGGTGGCGGCTGCGAGACTCGCGGAGCAGGGCGCGACCGGTGCGGGACGGGGTCATCGGCACGGAAGGCCCTGGGCTTGGGCTTCACCGGGCTGTCGGTGGGCGAGACGCAGGACGGCAAGGTGGTGCGCGCCGAGCCGGCCCAGGGCGGCGGCGTGGTGGTGATGGCGCGGCGGCCTCCTCGGCACGGCGGTGAGGGACGCGGGACCCACCGGGGTGTACGTCGTGGTGGACGACGTGGACGACCGCCACCGGCGGGCCGTGGAGCACCGGGTGGAGATCCTGATGCCCCGACGGACCGGGATCGCGGCTCCCGGGACTCCATGGCCGGGGACGCCGAGGGGTACGCCCCCGGGACCGGCGTCCGAGCCGCTCCGCTCCCCCGCCGCACCGCGCTCGGCCCGCGCTCAGCCTCCGGTGTGCACCTGGAACGCGGCCCGGCGGACGGCCTTGGCCAGGGCCGGGTCGGGGTGGGCGGCGGCGAGGGCGACCAGGACCTGCACGGTGCGCGGGTGGCCGACGGCGCGGACCTCGTCGAGCAGCTGGGGCACGGTGGGCTGCACCGCGGACTCCAGGTGCCGGACCAGCATCGGCGCCTCGCCGTGGTCGGCGACGGCGGCGGCGGTGTCCACCCACAGCCAGGTGGCCTCGTCCCGGGTGAGGACCTCGTGGGCGTCCTCCGGGTCGACGCCGTCGTGCTCGGCCAGCCACAGCAGGGCGTACGGCCGCAGGGCCGGCTCGTCCACGACGGACCGTACGTCGGGCTCGGCGGGGGCGCCGACGACGCGCAGCGCCTCGAAGGCCAGGCCGCGCAGCAGGGCGTCGTCGCCCCGGGCGGCGGCGATCAGCTCGGTGACGGCGCTGCCGACGGGGCGGGCGGCGAGCCAGGCGCGGTACTCGGCGCGGGCCGCGTTGGGGCGGAGCTGGGCGCAGCCGCGCAGCATGTCCTCGGCGGACTGCTCGATGTTGCCGGCGGGGCTCTGCGCGGCCACGCAGATCTGCTCCAGCTTGACCCAGACCGCCCAGTTGCCGAGCGGGGTGAGCGTGGCCTGGCCGCCGCCGTAGGTGAGGGCGCCGACGGAGGCCAGGGCGCGCAGCGCCCAGTCCAGCAGGGGGGCGAGCGGGGCGTCGGCGGCCGGGGCGGGGTCCGCCGGGCCCGGGGCTCCGGCGGGCTGTCCGGTCCCGGGTTCGTAGGCGACCTCGCAGCGTTCGGTGCGCAGTTCGGTGACCCGCTGCTGGAGCAGGTCGAGCAGCTGCTCGACGGGGACCGGTCCGGCGGACAGCTGGAGGAAGGAGAGCACCTGGGGCATGGCCGAGACGACCTCGGCGACGGCGGCCGGCTCGTGTCCGTCGGGTTCGGGGCAGGCGAGCGACCAGGCGTCGAAGAGGGCGACCCAGCCGCGCAGCACGGCGCTGTCGTCGCGGTCCCAGGCGCGCAGTCGCCAGCCGGGGCGCGCGCTGTCGCCGTGCACCTCGACGAGTCCGGCGAGGCGGGCGGTGTCCCAGTGGGCGCGGACCTGAGCGTCGGTCAGGCCGAGATCGGCGGCGGCGCGTCGGGCGGTGGCGGCGGAGAGGGTGGCCTTGCCGTCGGTGGTGGCGCCGTCGCGGCCGGGGCCGAGTGCGGTGTCGGCCCAGCGGGCGACGCGGACCGCGCCGGCCAGACCGGCGCGGGCCATTCCGGCCAGTTCGGCCGGTGCGGGGGTGCCCTCCGGCGGCCGGGGTGCGGGGCGGCGCGGGCGCCGCTGGTTCACAGCTCTGGGGGCGGCGGCCAGGGGTCGCGGTCGGACGAGTCGGAGCCTGGAGTCGCGCGGGATACGGGACGTCACGGGTGCAGTCTTCCGGTTGACGGTCCGAAAACCCAAACGGAATGTCACGGCGGGCGACGGGGCTGGCCAACGCACCGGGTGCGCACGGGCCGGGGAGGCACGATCGCGCCAGTCGTACGCCCTTAAACGGAATGTTTCGCGCCGGTGCCGGCGGCACGGGCTCACGGGCGCCCCGCCGGCCGGGAAGGCACCCGTGTCACAGCAGCCCCTGCTGTCACATCAGCGGGGTCAGGAACCGCCGCAGCCGCTCCTCGTACTCCTTGGGGTCCGCGTTCCACATCGCCGCGTGCGGGGCGTCCGCGACGGTGTGCAGGGAGACCAGGTCGGCGCGGCGCCGGGCGAGCGCGCGGGAGAACCTCCAGGGGGCGACCCGGTCGCCGGGGCCGTGGATGATCAGGGTGGGGACCCGGAGCCGGCCGGGGCCGGCGATCTCGGCGACCCGGCCGGCGTGCAGTCCGGCCCGGCCCTGCGCGGCCCGCACGGCGAGCGGCAGCAGCGGTCGCGGGGTGTGGCGGGCCCTGGCCAGGGCGCGCAGGGTGGCCTCCCAGCTGAGCACCGGCGAGTCCAGGACGAGTCCGGCGACGCGGTCGCGGACCGCGGAGTGCCCGGCGGCGCGCAGGGCCATGGTGGCGCCGGTGGACCAGCCGAGCAGGACGACCCGGCGGGCGCCGTGGCGGACGGCGTGGCGGATCGCCGCCTCGACGTCCCGCCACTCGGTGTCGCCGAGGTGGTTCAGGCCGTCCGGCGGGCGCGGGGCGCCGTGGTCGCCGCGGTAGGCGAGGGCGAGGACGGGCAGCCGGCGGCCGTGCAGGAAGCCCAGCACGTTCATGGCGTGTTCCCGGGTGGTGCCGAGGCCGTGCACGGCGATCACCCAGGTGTCCCGCTCTCCGGGCACGAACCAGGCGGGCAGGGCACCCAGCTCGCCGGCCACGGTGACGTCGGTGTGGTCGAGGCCGAGGGCGGAGCCGGGGTCGCCGACGTACACGTTGGGGGTCAGCCAGGCCGCGTCGCCGGGGGCGAAGGTGCCGTGGGTGACGCGTTCCAGACGCCGTACGACCGTGTCGGCGGTGTGCTGGGCGCCCTCCAGGACGGGGCCGACGACCGCGTGGGAGCCGTCGCCGGCGAGGCCGTAGGTGCCGGGGCGCAGGGTCGCCAGGTCGCGGGTGAGCGTGATCTGGCCGGCGGCCGTGCCGTGCACGGTGAGGCGGGGTTCGGTGGGCAGCGGGCGGCCCGCCGGGGCCTTCAGCGCGGCGTCGCTGGCGAGCCGGCCCGCGGCGACGGACGCCATCCCGGCGGCCAGGACCGCGGTGAGCCCGGCGGCGGTGGCTTTGAGGGTGCGCACGGCTCCAGTGTCGGCGGGGCCGCGGCCACCGGCCAGCGGAAGCGGGGGCCGTCGCGGTGCGGGCGGGCGCGGTACCGCCGGGTGCGGACGTCGTGGCTGGGCGCCGTCGCGGCGCGTCGAGGACAGCAAGGGGTCACCTCCGTTGGCCGTACCCCTTCAAGCGTTCCCCGGCTTCGGCCACTTGTGCCTCCGTCAGCAGGGAGGGCGTCAGGCCCGGCACGGAGGACGCCGTGAGCCACAGCCGGCACATCCACTCCAGCTGGGCGGTGCGGTCGTAGGCCTGGGTGAGGGTGGCGCCGTAGGTGATCGTGCCGTGGTTCTGCAGGAGGCAGCCGGAGCGGCCGGTGAGGGCGCGGAGCATGTTCCCGGCCAGTTCGCCGGTGCCGTAGGCGGCGTAGGGGGCGACCCGCACGGGGCCGCCGAGGGCGGCGGTCATGTAGTGGACCGGCGGCAGCTCGGGCACGAGCGTGGAGACCGCGGTGGCGTGCACGGCGTGGGTGTGGACGACGGCGCGGGCGTCGGTGGTGCGGTAGACGGCGAGGTGCATGGGCAGCTCGCTGGTGGGCGCGAGCGTGCCGAGCACCTGGCGTCCGGTGAGGTCGACACCGGTGATGTCGTCCGGGGCGAGCCGGTCGTAGGGAACTCCCGACGGGGTGACCAGGACGAGGTCCCCGACGCGGGCGGAGACGTTGCCGGAGGTGCCGACCACCAGTCCGTCGGCGACGGTCCGGCGTGCGGTCGCGACCAGTTCCGCCCAGAGCCGCGCCTCGTCCTGACGCGCCTGCTTCCGCTCCGCGTCCGGTCGCCCGCCGTCCTGCCGGCCGCCCTGGTGCCCGTCGTCCGTGTTCCGCAGCGTGTCAGCCATGCCGTGATCCTGTCAGCCGGACCGGCGCGGAGCGTCCGGGGCGGCCGGAGCCGCGCGGAAACGATACGGCCGAACGGGCGGACATCGCGCCGAAACGCCATGAATCGGCGCGGACGCGGTGATCAGCGGGCCTTCAATGATCCCTCTTGCCGACTGGACGTCCACCCCGGGGGAGACGCATGGCCCGTGAACGCACCCCTGTCCGCCGCCGCACCGGTGTCCTCACGGCGGCCACGGCGGTCCTCGCCCTCGCGACCGCCGCGACCGCCTCCGCCGGACCGCTGGTGCCGCCCGGCGGCCCGGAGACCGCCGCGTCCCCGGCCGCGGGCGCGCCGCCGGTGCTGCCGGGGCTGCCCGCGCTGCCGCTCCGGTCCGGGGCCCTGCCCAGGGGCCACGACGTGTCGTCCCACCAGAGGGGGGTCGACTGGGCGGCCGCCCGGGCGCGGGGCGCGCGGTTCGTCTACGTCAAGGCGACCGAGTCCACGGGCTACCGCAACCCCTACTTCTCCGGGCAGTACTCCGGCGCCCGCGCGGCCGGCCTGATCCGGGGCGCGTACCACTTCGCCCGGCCGGACCGGTCCTCCGGCGCCGAGCAGGCCGCGTACTTCGTGCGGCACGGCGGCGGCTGGCGGGCGGACGGCTGGACGCTGCCGCCCGCGCTGGACATCGAATACAACCCGTACGACGCGAAGCACAAGTGCTACGGGGTGGGCAAGGCCCGGATGGTCCGCTGGATCCGGTCGTTCAGCGACGAGGTCAAGGAGCGGACCGGCCGCCGTCCGGTGATCTACACCACCACCCAGTGGTGGAAGCTGTGCACCGGGAACAGCCGCGCCTTCTCCTCCTCGCACGCCCTGTGGATCGCCCGCCACGGCACCTCACAGCCGGGCGCGCTGCCCGGCGGCTGGCGGTACTGGACGTTCTGGCAGCACGCCGTCAAGGGCAGGCTGCCGGGTGACCAGGATCTCTTCAACGGCTCCCTGAGCCGGCTGCGGATCTTCGCGCGCGACCACTAGCCAAGGCGCGCCTGGGCCGGCGGCGCGAAGCGGAACCCCGTACGCGCGTTACTGACACCCCCACGCCCGCCTCAGTTCATCTTCCGTTCACCCAGGTTGCCTACGTTCGTCCAGCCAATGACCTCGAACGATTGCCTGGGTAAATGGAAAGCTTCTCGCTGATCCTCGCGATTGTGGTGGTAACCGCACTCGCGTTCGATTTCACGAACGGTTTCCACGACACCGCGAACGCGATGGCCACCACCATCTCCACAGGCGCCCTGAAGCCGAAGATCGCGGTCGCCATGTCCGCCGTCCTCAACCTCGTGGGCGCCTTCCTCTCCGTGGAGGTCGCCAACACGATCTCCAAGGGTCTCGTCGACGAGACCGGCATCCGTCCCGAGGTCATCTTCGCCGCCCTGGTCGGCGCGATCCTCTGGAACCTGCTGACCTGGCTGGTGGGCCTGCCCTCCAGCTCCTCGCACGCCCTGATGGGCGGTCTGGTCGGCGCCACCGTCGCCTCCGCCGGCTTCGGCGCCGTCCACGGTGAGGTCCTGGTCACCAAGGTGCTGCTCCCGGCCGTCGCCGCGCCGGTCGTCGCGGGCCTCGCCTCGCTGCTGGCCACCCGGTTCTCCTACGGCGTCGGCGGCACCGCCGACGGCGAGGCCACCCGCAAGGGCTACCGCGCCGGGCAGATCGCCTCCGCGGGCCTGGTCTCCCTCGCGCACGGCACCAACGACGCCCAGAAGACGATGGGCATCATCACCCTCGCCCTCGTCGCGGGCGGCTCCATCGCCCCCGGCTCCAACCCTCCCACCTGGGTGATCCTCTCCGCGGGCATGGCCATCGCGCTCGGCACCTACATCGGCGGCTGGCGCATCATCCGCACCATGGGCAAGGGCCTGACCGACCTGGAGCCGCGCCAGGGCTTCGCCGCCCAGACCAGCGCCGCGACCGCCATCCTGGCCTCCTCCCACCTCGGCTTCTCCCTCTCCACCACGCACGTCGTCTCCGGCTCGGTGATGGGCGCGGGCCTCGGCCGCAAGGGCGGCGTGGTCCGCTGGTCCACCGCGACCCGCATGGCCGTCGCCTGGGTGCTGACCCTCCCCGCCGCCGCGCTGGTCGGCGCGGGCGCCGAGTCCGTCACCGGCCTGGGCGACTGGGGCACCGCCGTCGTCGCCGTCTTCCTGGTCGCCGCGAGCGCCGGCATCTGGAAGCTCTCCCGCCGCGAGGTCGTCGACCACACCAACGTGGTCGAGGCGACCGAGCCGGCCGGTGTGGTCACCGCCGCCATCGCCGCCGTGATCCCGCCCCCGGCGGGCGTGGTCGCCGAGGACCTGACGGCCACCATCCCCGCCCCGGCCACCGAGCCCGCCCCCGCCGCCCCGCCGGCCGCCGCGGTCTGACCCCGACCCGGCGCACACGGTTACTGAAGGAAGCATCCCCATGAAGATCGACTGGGCGGCCCTCGGCTCCGTCTTCGGTGTCAGCCTCGCGTTCACGGTGGGCCTGGTGGTCCTGTTCACCCTCGGCATCAACGGCCTGTCGCGCCGTGAGAAGGCCGCGGCCCGGGGCGGGTCCGCCGCCCTCGCCGTCACCGGCGCCTACGTGTGCTTCGCGGCCTGCGCGGCGGCGGTGGCGTACGGGATCTACCTGATCGTCGTCAAGCCCTGACGGTCCGGAACCCGGCACCGGCCCCGCCGGGCCACCGCCTCGGCGGGGCCGGCGGGGCCTTCGCATGCCGTCGCACCGGACTTCCGGCCGCCGTCCGGCGGACCGGCGGTGTGGGCCTCAGCACAGTCCGGCGTCCCAGGTCAAAGGCAAGTTGACGGCCGTTCCGGGCGCGTGGTGGACTGCCCAGGCCATGTACGGCGGCAAGAGAGGAAGCCGGTGCGAATCCGGCGCGGTCCCGCCACTGTCACCGGGGAAGAACCCCCGGGAGCCAGGAACTCTCACCGCCGATTCACGTCGAACCAGGGCGCGGACACCCTGAGTGAGGACACATATCGCCATGCTCGGCTGCCGATCGAGGACCCGTACCAGGACCGTTCCTGTTCCCACCGCCGGCTGAGCCGATGGGTGCCGATCGCACATACGCGTACGGTGCCGCCGCCGGCGTCCTCGGTGACCTGCTCCTCGGCGACCCGCGCCGCGGGCACCCGGTCGCCGTGTTCGGCCGGGCGGCCGGGGCCGTGGAACGCGCCCTGTGGCACGACCACCGTGGCTGGGGCGCCCTGCACACCGTCGTGTGCGCCGGCGGCGCCGTCGCCCTCGGCGCGCTGGCCGCACGCGCCGTACGCCCCTGCCGTACCGCTTCCGCCGCGCTGACCGCCGCCGCCACCTGGGCCGTCGTCGGCGGCACCTCGCTCGCCCGGGAGGCCCGCACCATCGGGCGCGCCCTGGAGGCCGGGGACGTCGAGGCGGCCCGGGCCCGGCTGCCGCACCTGTGCGGCCGGGACCCGCAGGCCCTGGACGCCGACGGGATCGCGCGGGCCGTGGTCGAGTCGGTCGCCGAGAACACCTCCGACGCCGTGGTCGGCGCGCTCGTCTGGGGCGCCGTGGCCGGGGTGCCGGGGCTGCTCGGCTTCCGGGCGGTCAACACCCTGGACGCGATGGTGGGTCACAGGTCGCCCCGCCACCGGCGCTACGGCTGGGCCTCCGCCCGCCTGGACGACGTCGCCGGCTGGCCGGGCGCCCGGCTGACCGCCGTGCTCGCCGCCGCGGCCGGACCCGATCCGCGCGGCGCCCTGCGCGCCTGGAGGGCCGACGCGCGCAGGCACCCGAGCCCCAACGCCGGGCCCGTGGAGGCCTCCTTCGCGGGCGCCCTCGGCGTCCGCCTGGGCGGCACGCTCTCCTACGGCGGCCGGGTCGAACACCGCCCGCTGCTGAACGGCGCCACCGGACGGCCGGTCCGCGTCACCGACATCGACCGGGCCGTGCGGCTCTCCCGCCGCGTCGGCCTGCTCGCGCTCGGCACCACGCTGGCCGCGCGCGCCCTGCTGAGAGGACGTGGCAAGTGAGCGGTGGTCTCCTCGTCGCCGGCACCACCTCCGACGCGGGCAAGAGCGTCGTGACGGCGGGCATCTGCCGCTGGCTGGTGCGCCAGGGCGTGAAGGTCGCGCCGTTCAAGGCGCAGAACATGTCCCTGAACTCGTTCGTCACGCGCGAGGGCGCGGAGATCGGCCGGGCGCAGGCCATGCAGGCCCAGGCCTGCCGCGTCGAGCCGACCGCGCTGATGAACCCGGTGCTGCTCAAGCCCGGCGGCGAGCAGAGCAGCCAGGTGGTGCTGCTGGGCAGGCCGGTGGGCGAGCTGAGCGCGCGCGGGTACCACGGCGGGCGGCAGCAGCGGCTGCTGGGCACGGTGCTGGACTGCCTGGCCGAACTGCGGGGCACGTATGACGCGGTGATCTGTGAGGGGGCGGGCAGTCCCGCCGAGATCAACCTGCGGCGGACCGACATCGTCAACATGGGGATCGCGCGAAACGCGCGGCTGCCGGTGCTCGTCGTCGGCGACATCGACCGCGGGGGCGTGTTCGCCTCCTTCTTCGGCACCGTCGCCCTGCTCTCCCCCGAGGACCAGGAGCTGGTCGCCGGGTTCCTGGTGAACAAGTTCCGGGGCGACGCCGGCCTGCTGGAGCCCGGGCTGGACATGCTGCGGGACCTCACCGGGCGGCGGACGTACGGCGTGCTGCCCTTCCGGCACGGGCTCGGCATCGACGAGGAGGACGGACTGAGGGTGTCCCTGCGGGGCACGGTCCGCGAGTCCGCCGTGACGCCCCCGGTCGGCGAGGACGTGCTGCGGGTCGCCGTGTGCGCGGTCCCGCTGATGTCCAACTTCACCGACGTCGACGCGCTGGCCGCCGAACCGGGTGTGGTCGTGCGGTTCGTGGACCGCCCGGAGGAGCTCGCCGACGCCGATCTCGTCGTCGTCCCGGGCACGCGCGGGACCGTGCGGGCGCTGGAGTGGCTGCGGGAGCGGGGGCTGGCGGACGCGCTCGTCCGCCGGGCCGCCGAAGGGCGCCCCGTCCTCGGCGTCTGCGGCGGCTTCCAGATCCTCGGCGAGCACATCGAGGACGACGTCGAGAGCCGGCGCGGGCATGTCGACGGGCTCGGCGTCCTGCCCGTCCGGGTGCGGTTCGCCCGCGAGAAGACCCTCACCCGGCCCAGCGGCGAAGCCCTCGGCGAGCGGGTCGACGGCTACGAGATCCACCACGGGGTGGCCACCGTCGAGGGCGGCGAACCCTTCCTGGACGGCTGCCGGGTCGGCCAGACCTGGGGCACCCACTGGCACGGCTCGCTGGAGTCGGACGGCTTCCGGCGGGCCTTCCTGCGCGAGGTGGCCGCCGCCGCGGGCCGCCGCTTCGTGCCCGCGCCGGACACCTCCTTCGCCGCGCTGCGCGAGGAGCAGCTCGACCGGCTCGGCGACCTGATCGAACAGCACGCGGACACGGACGCGCTGTGGCGGCTCATCGAGTCGGGCGCGCCGCAAGGACTGCCTTTCATTCCACCGGGAGCGCCCGCATGAGCACAGTGTTGTTGTTGTCGACCGCCGACACGGATCTGCTGGCCGCCCGGGCGTCCGGCGCCGGCTACCGCATCGGCAACCCCACCCGCGTCGACGTCGCCGGGGAGCTGCCCGGACTGATCGCGGGCGCGGACCTCGCCGTCGTCCGGCTGCTGGGCGGCAAGCGGGCCTGGGAGGACGGGCTGGCCGCGCTGAAGGCGTCCGGCGTCCCGACCGTGCTGCTGGGCGGCGAGGCCGTGCCGGACGCGGAGCTGATGGCGGAGTCCTCGGTGCCGGCCGGTGTGGTCGCGGAGGCGCTGAGGTACCTGGTCGAGGGCGGCCCGGCGAACCTGCTGGAGCTGTCCCGGTTCCTGTCGGACACCGTGCTGCTGACCGGCGAGGGCTTCGAGGAGCCGCGCCGGATGCCGGAGTTCGGCGTGCACGGCGGGTACGAGGTCCAGGGCGGCCGGCCGACCGTGGGCGTGCTGTTCTACCGGGCGCACGAACTGAGCGGCAACACCGCCTTCGTGGACACCCTGTGCGAGGCGATCGAGGCGCGCGGCGCCAACGCCCTCCCGGTGTACTGCGGTTCGCTGCGCGGCGCGGACCCGGCCCTGTACGAGCTGCTGGGGCGGGCTGACGCGCTGGTCGCCACGGTGCTCGCGGCCGGCGGCACGCACGCCTCCCAGGCGTCGGCGGGCGGTGACGAGGAGTCCTGGGACATCGGCGCGCTGGCCGACCTGGACGTGCCGGTGCTGCAAGGGCTGTGCCTCACCTCCTCGCGGGCCGCGTGGGAGGAGTCCGACGCGGCCCTGTCCCCCATGGACGCGGCGATGCAGGTGGCGATCCCGGAGTTCGACGGCCGGCTGATCACGGTGCCGTTCTCGTTCAAGGAGCAGGGCCCCGACGAGGTGCCGGTGTACGTCGCCGACCCCGAGCGGGCCGCCCGCGTGGCCGGGATCGCCCTACGGCACGCCCGGCTGAAGCACAAGCCGAACGCGGAGAAGAGGATCGCGCTGGTCTTCACGGCGTACCCGACCAAGCACTCCCGGGTCGGCAACGCGGTCGGCCTGGACACGCCGGCGTCGGCGGTCCGGGTGCTGGACGCGCTGCGGGACGCCGGGTACGGGGTCACGGAGTACCCGGCCGGCGGCGACGAGTTGATCCACCGGCTCATCGAGGCCGGCGGTCACGACGTGGAGTGGCTGACCGAGGAGCAGCTGGCGGCGGCGCCCGCGCGGGTGCCGCTGGCCGACTACCGCGCGTGGTTCGAGAAGCTGGACCCCGGGCTGCGGGACGCGATGACCGAGGCGTGGGGGGAGCCGCCGGGCGGCCTCTACGTCGACGGCGACGACATCGTGCTCGCCTCCCTCCGGTTCGGGAACGTCGTCGTGATGATCCAGCCGCCGCGCGGCTTCGGCGAGAACCCGATCGCGATCTACCACGACCCCGACATGCCGCCCTCCCACCACTACCTGGCGGCGTACCGGTGGCTGGAGAACTCGTTCGGCGCGGACGCGATCGTGCACATGGGCAAGCACGGCACGATGGAGTGGCTGCCGGGCAAGGGCCTGGGGCTGAGCGCCGGGTGCGCCTCGGACGCCGTCCTCGGCGACCTGCCGCTGATCTACCCGTTCATCGTGAACGACCCCGGCGAGGGCACCCAGGCCAAGCGGCGCGGGCACGCCACGGTGGTCGACCACCTGGTGCCGCCGATGGCCCGCGCGGACACCTACGGCGACCTGGCCAAGCTGGAGCAGCTGCTGGACGAGTACGCGCTCGTCTCCGACCTGGACCCGGCGAAGGCGCCGGCCGTCCGCGCGCAGATCTGGACCCTGGTCAAGGCGGCGGAGCTGCACCACGACCTGCACGTCGACGAGCAGCCCGACGACGAGGCGTTCGACGAGTTCGTCATGCACATCGACGGCTACCTGTGCGAGATCAAGGACGTGCAGATCCGCGACGGCCTGCACATCCTCGGCGGCGGCCCGGTCGGCGAGCCGCGGGTGAACCTGGTGCTGGCCGTGCTGCGCGCCTCCCAGGTGTGGGGCGGCCGGGCGAACGCGCTGCCCGGTCTGCGGGCCGCGCTGGCGGCGCACTTCGGGCTGGTGGAGAAGGAGCTGCTGGCCGAGCCGGGCGCCCCGGTGAAGGTGCCGGTGGAGCTGACGGACCTGGTGGAGGGCCCGTCCCGGACCGGCGCCGACGCCGTCGACCTGCTGGAGCAGCTGTGCCGGCGGATCGCGGAGGGTATGGAGGCGCGGGCGTGGGACCGTACGGTCGTCCCCGCCGTCCTGCGGGGCGTGCTCGGCGCCGAACTCCCCGACGCGCTCGCCGTGCTGGAGTTCGCGTGCGACGAGGTCGTGCCCCGGCTGGCGCGGACCACCGACGAGATCGGGCACATCCTGCGGGCCCTGGACGGCGGTTACGTCCCGGCGGGCCCGTCGGGCTCCCCGACCCGGGGCCTGGTCAACGTCCTGCCGACGGGCCGCAACTTCTACTCGGTCGACCCCAAGGCGATCCCGTCCCGGCTGAGCTGGGAGGTCGGCCAGTCGCTGGCGGACTCGCTGGTGCAGCGGTACCTGAGCGACACCGGGGAGTACCCCCGGTCGGTGGGCCTCACGGTGTGGGGCACGTCCGCGATGCGCACCCAGGGCGACGACATCGCCGAGATCCTGGCGCTGCTGGGCTGCCGCCCGGTGTGGGACGACGCCTCGCGCCGGGTGACCGGCTTCGAGGTGGTTCCGCTCGCCGAGCTGGGGCGCCCGCGCATCGACGTCACGGTCCGCATCTCCGGGTTCTTCCGGGACGCGTTCCCGCACGTGGTCGGGCTGATCGACGACGCGGTGCGGGCGGTGGCGGAGCTGGCGGAGCCGGCCGGGTCCAACTACGTGCGGGCGCACGTGGAGGAGGACACCGCCGGGCACGGCGACCGGCGCCGGGCCACGGCCCGGATCTTCGGCTCGAAGCCGGGGGCGTACGGCGCGGGTCTGCTGCCGCTGATCGACGCCCGGAACTGGCGCAGTGACGCCGACCTGGCCGAGGTGTACGCCGTCTGGGGCGGCTACGCCTACGGGCGCGGGCTCGACGGGCGGGCGGCGCGCGGGGACATGGAGACGGCGTTCCGGCGGATCGCGGTGGCGGCGAAGAACGTCGACACGCGTGAGCACGACCTGGTCGACGCGGACGACTACTTCCAGTACCACGGCGGCATGGTCGCCATGGTCCGGCACCTGACGGGCGCCAACCCCGAGGCGTACGTGGGCGATTCGGCCGTGCCGGACCAGGTGCGGACGCGGACGCTGGGCGAGGAGACGCACCGGGTGTTCCGGGCGCGGGTGGTCAACCCGCGCTGGATGGCGGCCATGCGCCGGCACGGCTACAAGGGCGCGTTCGAGATGGCGGCGACCGTGGACTACCTCTTCGGCTACGACGCGACGGCGGGCGTGGTCGACGACTGGATGTACGAGAAGCTCAGCGCCGAGTACGTCTTCGACCCGGAGAACCGGGACTTCATGAAGAAGTCCAACCCGTGGGCGCTGCGCGGGATCACCGAGCGGCTGCTGGAGGCGGCGGACCGCGGCCTGTGGGCGGAGCCGGACGCGGACACGCTGGAGCGGCTGCGCGCCACCTATCTGGAGCTTGAAGGCGACTTGGAGGGCGACCAGTGACCACCCCGTTCCCCTTTACGGCCGTCGTCGGCCAGGACGACCTGCGGCTCGCGCTGCTGCTGAACGCCGTGTCGCCGGCGGTCGGCGGTGTGCTGGTGCGCGGCGAGAAGGGCACCGCGAAGTCCACGGCGGTACGGGCGCTGTCGGCGCTGCTGCCGGAGGTGGCCGTCGTCCCCGGGTGCCGGTTCTCGTGCGACCCGGCCTCCCCCGACCCCGGCTGCCCGGACGGACCGCACGAGTCCGGCGACGGCGCCGGGCGCCCCGCGCGGATGGTCGAGCTGCCCGTCGGCGCCTCCGAGGACCGGCTCGTCGGCGCCCTCGACATCGAGCGGGCGCTGGCCGAGGGCGTGAAGGCCTTCGAGCCGGGCCTGCTGGCCGAGGCGCACCGGGGCATCCTCTACGTCGACGAGGTCAACCTGCTCCACGACCACCTGGTCGACCTGCTGCTGGACGCGGCGGCGATGGGTGCCTCTTACGTGGAGCGCGAGGGTGTGTCCGTGCGGCACGCGGCCCGGTTCCTGCTCGTCGGCACCATGAACCCCGAAGAGGGCGAGCTGCGCCCGCAGTTGCTGGACCGGTTCGGGCTGACCGTGGAGGTGGCCGCTTCCCGGGAGCCGGAGCAGCGGGTGGAGGTCGTCCGGCGCCGGCTGGCGTACGACGACGATCCGGCCGCCTTCGCCGCGCGCTGGGCCGGCGAGGAGGCTGCCGTACGGCAGCGGATCGTGGCGGCGCGGGAACTGCTGCCGCGGGTGCGGCTGGGCGACGGGGCGCTGCGGCAGATCGCGGCGACCTGCGCGGCCTTCGAGGTGGACGGCATGCGCGCCGACATCGTGATGGCCCGTACGGCGACCGCGCTGGCCGCGTGGGCCGGGCGGACCGATGTGCTCGCCGAGGACGTGCGGCAGGCCGCGCTGCTGGCGCTCCCGCACCGCAGGCGGCGCAACCCGTTCGACGCGCCGGGCCTGGACGAGGACAAGCTGGACGAGACGCTGGAGCAGTCCTCCGGCGAGTCCCCCGACGACGATCCGGGCCCCGACGGCCCCGACGGCCCCGACGGCCCCGGTGGGGGCGGCGGGCAGCCGGCGCCCGACAGCGGTCCGCGGGGCGACGGCGCCGGCGACGCGCGGCCCGAGGCCGGTGAGGACGGGCAGCCGCAGGCGTCCGGCGGGCGGGAGCAGTCGGCCGTACGGGCCGCGGAACCCTTCCGGGCCAAGGCGCTGACCGTCCCCGGCGTCGGCGAGGGTGCCGCCGGGCGGCGGTCGCGGGCGCGGACCGAGCACGGGCGGACCACCGGGGCCCGGCGGCCCCGGGGGGCACTGACCAAGCTGCACCTGGCGGCGACCGTGCGGGCCGCCGCGCCGCATCAGCGGGCGCGGGGCAGGTCCGGGCCGGGACTGGTCGTACGGCGGGACGATCTGCGGCAGGCGGTCCGTGAGGGACGTGAGGGCAACCTCGTGCTGTTCGTCGTGGACGCCTCGGGGTCGATGGCGGCGCGGGAGCGGATGAGCGCCGTGAAGGGCGCCGTGCTGTCGCTGCTGCTCGACGCCTACCAGCGGCGGGACAAGGTGGGCCTGGTGACGTTCCGGGGCTCGGGCGCCGAGGTCGCGCTGCCGCCGACGTCCTCCGTCGACGCCGCCGCCGCGCGGCTGGAGTCGCTGCCGACCGGGGGGCGTACGCCGCTCGCCGCGGGGCTGCTCAAGGCACACGAGGTGCTGCGGGTGGAGCGGCTGCGGGACCCGGCGCGCCGGGCGCTGGTGGTCGTGGTGACCGACGGGCGGGCCACCGGCGGCCCCGAGCCGGTCGCCCTCGCGGGGCGGGCGGCGCGGCTGTTCGCGGCCGAGCAGGTCGCCTCCGTGGTCGTGGACTGCGAGTCGGGGCCGGTGCGGCTCGGGCTCGCCGGACAGCTGGCCGGTGAGCTGGGCGGTACGGCCGTCACGCTGGACGAGCTGCGGGCCGACTCGATCGCCGGGCTGGTCAGGGATGTGCAGGGAACGCCGAGGAGGGCCGCGTAATGCCGCAGGGACAGCCGAGTGTCGTACCGGACGACGGTCTGACGACCCGTCAGCGGCGAAACCGTCCGCTGGTCGTCGTGCACACGGGCGTCGGCAAGGGCAAGTCCACCGCCGCGTTCGGGCTCGCGCTGCGCGCCTGGAACCAGGGGTGGCCCATCGGGGTGTTCCAGTTCGTCAAGTCGGCGAAGTGGAAGGTCGGCGAGGAGAACGCGCTCAGGGTGCTCGGCGCCTCCGGCGAGGGCGGGAGCGTCGACTGGCACAAGATGGGCGAGGGCTGGTCGTGGGTCCAGCGCGACGCGCAGATGGACAACGAGGAGAAGGCCCGCGAGGGCTGGGAGCAGGTCAAGCGGGACCTGGCCGCCGAGACGTACCGGCTGTACGTGCTCGACGAGTTCGCGTACCCGATGCACTGGGGCTGGGTCGACACCGACGAGGTCGTCGACGTGCTGCGCGGCCGTCCCGGCACCCAGCACGTGGTGATCACCGGGCGGAACGCGCCGGAGAAGCTGGTGGACTTCGCCGACCTCGTCACCGACATGTCCAAGGTCAAGCACCCCATGGACGTGGGGCAGAAGGGCCAGAAGGGCATCGAGTGGTGAGGTCCGTCCCCCGGCTGGTCATCGCCGCGCCCTCTTCGGGCAGCGGCAAGACCACCGTCGCCACGGGGCTGATGGCCGCGTTCGCCGCGCGGGGGCTCGCCGTGTCCCCGCACAAGGTCGGACCGGACTACATCGACCCCGGGTACCACGCCCTCGCGACCGGACGGGCGGGGCGCAACCTCGACGCGTACCTGTGCGGGCCGGAGCTGATCGCTCCGCTGTTCCTGCACGGGGCGCGGGGGTGTGACCTCGCGGTGGTCGAGGGCGTGATGGGGCTGTACGACGGGGCCGCCGGCGAGGGTGAGCTGGCGTCCACCGCGCACGTCGCCAAGCTGCTGCGGGCGCCGGTGGTGCTCGTCGTGGACGCGTCCTCGCAGTCGCGGTCGGTGGCGGCGCTGGTGCACGGGTTCGCGTCCTGGGACCCGGAGGTGCGGGTCGGGGGCGTGATCCTGAACAAGGTCGCCTCCGACCGGCACGAGTCGCTCCTGCGGGAGGCGCTGGATGCGGCGGGGGTGCCGGTCCTGGGTGCCTTGCGGCGGGCCGCTCAGGTGGACACGCCCTCCCGGCACCTCGGACTGGTGCCGGTCGCCGAGCGGCAGGCTGCGGCGGTGGACGCCGTCCGGGCCATGGCCGCGCAGGTGGCCCAGGGGTGTGACCTGGCCGCGCTGGAGGGGCTTGCCCGTACTGCCGGTGCCCTCCCAGGGGGCGCCGCACCCTGGGCCCCCGCCTCGCCCGCCCACCACCCGGCTCGGTCCGCCGGGAAGCGAGCCCCTGTCGTCGCCGTCGCCGGCGGGCCCGCCTTCACCTTCTCCTACGCCGAGCACACCGAACTGCTCGCCGCCGCCGGTGCCGAGGTCGTCACCTTCGACCCGCTGCGGGACGAGCGACTGCCCGAGGCGACCGCCGGGCTGGTCATCGGAGGCGGCTTCCCCGAGGTGTACGCCGCCGAGCTGTCCGCCAACGAGCCCCTGCGCAAGGCCGTCGCGGACCTCGCGTCCTCCGGCGCCCCCGTGGCCGCCGAATGCGCCGGGCTCCTCTATCTGTGCCGCGAGCTGGACGGGCAGCCCCTGTGCGGGGTGCTCGACGCCACCGCGCGGATGACCGACCGGCTGACCCTCGGCTACCGGGACGCCGTGGCCGTCGGCGACAGTGCGCTGGCGGCGGCCGGGACGCGGATGCGGGGCCACGAGTTCCACCGCACCGCCGTCGAGCCGGGCGCCGGTGCCGCTCCCGCCTGGGGCGTACGGACCCCGGTCCGGCGGGTCGAAGGTTTCGTACAGCAGGGCGTGCACGCGAGTTACCTGCACACGCACTGGGCGTCCGAGCCCGGTGTCGCCCGTCGGTTCGTGGAGAGGTGCCGGACGTCATGAGCAGCAGGCTGGTCGGGGTCGGGGTCGGTCCCGGTGATCCGGAGCTGGTGACCGTGAAGGGGGTCAACGCGCTGCGGGCCGCCGAGGTCGTCGTCGTACCGGTCCTGGACACCGGGGAGCGGGGGCGGGCGGAGGCGACGGTGCTGCACTACGTGGCCGCGGACAAGGTCGTCCGGGTGGTGTTCGCGCTGAACGAGCGGACCGACCGGGCGCGGCGGGAGGCGGCCTGGGACGCGGCCGGCGCCCGGGTCGCCGAGCTGCTCGCCCGGCACGGGTCCGTCGCGTTCGCCACCATCGGCGACCCGAACGTGTACTCGACGTTCACGTATCTCGCGCAGACCATCGCCGAGCTGGTGCCGGGTGTCACCGTGGAGACGGTGCCCGGGATCACCGCCATGCAGGATCTCGCGGCGCGCTCGGGGGCCGTGCTGACCGAGGGCACCGAGCCGCTGACCCTCGTGCCCGTGACGGCCGGGCCGGCGGTGCTGAAGGAGGCGCTGGCGGGGCCGGGGACGGTCGTGGCGTACAAGTTCGGGCGGCAGGCCGCCGAGGTCGCGGAGGCGCTGCGGGAGACCGGGCGGCTCGGGGACGCGGTGTGGGGCTCGGCGCTGGGCCTGCCGGAGGAGTCGGTGCGGCCGGCCGCCGAGCTGGACGGGACGCCGCTGCCGTACCTGTCGACGCTGATCGCGCCGCCGCGCCGGGACGGCGGCCGGGGCGGAAAGCTGTGACACGGCCCGGGTCACCCGGTGACGCCCACCACCAGCCAGATGAAGGCCGCGCCCGCGACCGTGCACAGCAGGGTGGAGCGGGCGGGGTGCTCGTGGTGGGCCTCGGGGAGGATCTCCGCCGCGGCGAGGTACAGCAGTGCGCCGCCGAACAGGCCGAGATAGCCGCCGAGGACGCCCGCCGGGACGGTGAGGAACGTGGACGCGGCGGCTCCGGCGACGGGGGCGACCGCGTCCGCGAAGAGCATGGCCAGGGCCTTGCGGCGGGCGTTGCCGTACAGGCTGGTGAGGGTGAAGGTGTTGAAGCCGTCCGCGAAGTCGTGGGCGATGACGGCGAGCGCGACCGCGGTGCCCATCCCGTCGCCCACCTGGAACGACGCGCCGATCGCCACGCCGTCCATCAGGCTGTGGCCCACCATCGCCGCGGCCGCCGTCAGGCCCACCTCGGGAGCCCTGTGACGGTGTTCGTCCGCTCCGTGCGAGGCGCGGCGGGCCGCCAGCAGGCGTTCCACCAGATGGGCGAGGAGGAAGCCGGCCAGGAACAGCAGGAGCGCGGCCGGGACGCCGTGGACCTCGGTGCCCGCCGCCCGCAGCGCCTCCGGCAGCAGGTCCAGGCAGACCACGCCCAGCATCAGCCCGCCGGCCAGGCCCAGCACCAGATGGCGGCGGTCGGTCACGCGCTGTGCCGTCCAGCCGCCGGCCAGCGTCATCAGGAACGCGCCGAGCGCGACGAAGACCGCCATAGGCCCTTGCTATCGGATCGACCCGCCTTCCCGCACGTCCGACAGCCATAACCGCAGTACTCGTAGGAGAGGACCGATTCCCATGGCCGATGCCCCCACCGGCAAGGTGACCTTCGTCGGTGCCGGCCCCGGCGCCGCCGACCTGCTGACGTTCCGTGCCGCGCGGGCCATCGCCGAGGCCGACGTCGTGATCTGGGCCGCGAGCCTGGTCCAGGCGGAGGTCCTCGAACACGCCCGCGAGGACGCCGAGGTCCTGGACTCGGCGGCCATGTCGCTGGAGGACGTCGTCGCGGTGTACCGACGCGCGTTCGAGGAGGGACTCCGGGTGGCCCGGATCCACTCCGGCGACCCGGCCCTGTGGGGCGGCACGCAGGAGCAGCTGGACCGCTGCGAGGAGATCGGCATCGCGACCGAGGTCGTACCGGGCGTGTCCTCCTTCTCCGCCGTGGCCGCGCTGGCCCGGCGCGAGCTGACGATTCCCGAGGTCGCGCAGTCCGTGGTGCTGACCCGGCTGGGCGGGGGCAAGACGCCGATGCCGCCCGGCGAGGAGGTCCGCGAGTTCGCCCGCCACGGCACCACCATGGCGATCTTCCTGTCGGCGGCGCGCAGCGGGCAGCTGGTGCGGGAGCTGCTGGAAGGCGGCTACCCGACGAGCACCCCGGTGGTGATCGCGTACCAGGCGACCTGGCCGGAGGAGCTGGTCGTGAAGTGCACGATCGGCACGCTGGAGGAGACCGTCAAGGAGCACCGGCTCTGGAAGCACACGCTGTTCCTGGTCGGCCCGGCGCTGGACGCGCACGGGACGCGTTCGCACCTGTACCACCCGGGGCACTTCCACGGCTACCGCAAGGCCGACCCCGAGGCGCGGCGGGCGCTGCGCGAGCAGCGGGCGAAGAATTGATCACCGTCGTCGGTGCGGGGACCGGGGCGCCGGTGCCCGCGGACGTCGTCGCCGGGGCCGCGCTGGTCGTCGGCGGGCGGCGGCACCTGGACGCCGTACGGCTGCCCGAGGGGGCGCGGCGGGTGGTGCTCGGTCCGCTGGCGCCCGCGCTGGACACCGTCGCCGAGTACGTCGGCAAGGAGCTGCCGGTGGTCGTGCTGGCGTCCGGTGACCCGGGGTTCTTCGGGATCGTGCGGGCGCTGGCCGAGCGGTTCGGGTCCCATCTGCTGGACGTACGGCCGGGGGTGTCCTCCGTGGCCGCCGCCTTCGCCCGGATCGGGCTGCCCTGGGACGACGCGGTCGTGGTCAGCGCGCACGGCCGGGACCTGCGGACGGCGGTGAACGTGTGCCGGGCGCGGCCGAAGGTGGCCGTGCTGACCGGGCCGGGCGCCGGTCCGGCCGAGCTGGGGGCCGCGCTCCCCGGTGACCGGACCCTGGTCGTGGCGAGCGCGCTCGGCGATCCGGAGCGGGAGCGCGTGGAGCGGGTGACGGCCGCCGAGGCGGCGGCGCGGGACTGGGGCACGGCGGTGAGCGTGGTGCTGTGCCTGGACGGGGCGCGGGCGCTCGGCGCGGTGCGGACGGTGGCCGGGGTGCCCGGCGCGCCGGACCGGTGGGCCCTGGAGGAGGGCGCCTTCACGCACCGGGACTCGATGATCACCAAGTTCGAGGTGCGGGCGCTGGCCCTGGCCCGGCTGGGGCCGCGCCTGGGCGACCTGGTGTGGGACGTGGGCGCCGGGTCGGGCTCGGTCGCGGTGGAGTGCGCGCGGCTCGGCGCCGCCGTCGTCGCCGTGGAGAAGACCCCGGACGGGGTGGCGCGCATCCGTGCCAACGCGGAGGCCCACGGCGTCGGCGTGGACGTGGTGCACGGCTCGGCGCCGGAGGCCCTGGCGGGGCTGGCCGGCGATCCCGACGCGGTGTTCGTGGGCGGCGGGGGCCGGGAGCTGCCCGCCGTGGTGGGCGCGTGCGCGCGGCGGGCCCGGCGCACGGTCGTCGTCGCCATGGCCGCGCTGGACCGGGTGCCGGCGGCCCGGCAGGCGCTGGCGGAGGCCGGGTTCACCTGCGACGGGGTGCTGCTGCAGTCCTCGCGTCTCGCGCCGCTGCCGGGGGACGTCACCCGGCTCGCGGCCACCAATCCTGTGTTCCTGCTGTGGGGCGTGAGAACCCCGGTGTCTAGTGAAGGAGTAGTCCAGTGATCGGCCTGATTTCCGCCACCGCGGCGGGGGCGGCGGCGCGGGACCGGCTGGCCGCGGCCTGGCCGGGGCGCACGCGCGTCTACGAGGGTCCCGTCGGGGAGGCCGTACGGGCCGCGTTCGCGGAGTGCGAGCAGCTGGTGTGCTTCCTGGCGACCGGGGCGGTGGTGCGGCTGCTCGCGCCGCTGCTCGCCGGCAAGGCGGCCGACCCGGGTGTGGTGTGCGTGGACGAGGGCGGCCGGTTCGCGGTGTCGCTGCTCGGCGGGCACGGCGGCGGTGCCAACGCGCTCGCCCGCGAGGTGGGTGCGGTGCTGGGCGCCGAGCCGGTGGTGACGACCGCGACGGACGCCGCCGGGCTGCCGGGCCTGGACACGCTCGGGCTGCCGTACGAGGGGGCGGTCGCCGCGGTCTCCCGGGCGCTGCTGGACGGCGAACCGGTCGCGCTGGAGGCGGAGGTGGCGTGGCCGCTGCCGCCGCTGCCGGTCGCGCCCGAGGGTGCGTACACGATCCGGGTGACCGACCGGGCCGTCGCGGCGGGCGAGCGGGAGGTGCTGCTCAGGCCGCCGTCGCTGGTGGTCGGGGTCGGCGCGTCGAAGGGCGCGCCGGCCGAGGAGGTCCTCGGCCTGGTCGAGGAGGCGCTGCGGGAGGCGGGCCTGTCGCCGCGGTCGGTCGCCGAGCTGGCCACCGTGGACGCCAAGGCCGGGGAGCCGGGCATAGTGGCCGCCGCCGAACGGCTCGGGGTGCCCCTGGTGACGTACTCCGCCGGTGAACTGGCGGCGGTCGAGGTGCCCAACCCGTCCGACGCGCCCCTCGCGGCCGTCGGCACCCCGTCGGTCGCGGAGGCCGCCGCCCTGGTCCGGGGCGGTGAACTCCTCGTCCCCAAGCGGAAGTCGGACGCGCGGCCGGCGATGGCGACCTGTGCGGTCGTACGGCGTCCGGGGCGCGGGCGGCTCGCCGTCGTCGGCCTCGGGCCGGGCGCCCGGGACCTGCTCACCCCGCGCGCGGCGGCCGAGCTGCGGCGGGCGTCGGTGCTGGTCGGGCTCGACCAGTACGTGGACCAGATCCGCGATCTGCTGCGGCCCGGCACCCGGGTGCTGGAGTCGGGGCTCGGCGCGGAGGAGGAGCGGGCCCGGACGGCGGTCGCACAGGCCCGCGAGGGGCACGCGGTGGCGCTGATCGGCAGCGGGGACGCGGGCGTGTACGCCATGGCCTCCCCTGCGCTCGCCGAGGCCTCGGACGACATCGACGTGGTCGGGGTGCCCGGGGTGACGGCCGCGCTGGCCGCCGGGGCGATCCTGGGCGCGCCGCTGGGCCACGACCACGTGTCCATCAGCCTGTCCGACCTGCACACGCCCTGGGAGGTCATCGAGCGCCGGGTGCGCGCGGCGGCCGAGTCGGACCTCGTCGTCACCTTCTACAACCCGCGCTCCCGGGGCCGCGACTGGCAGCTGCCGAAGGCGCTGGGCATCCTCGGCGAGCACCGGGACGCCGGCACTCCGGTGGGTGTCGTCCGCAACGCCTCCCGCCCCGACGAGTCCGGCCGGCTCACCACGCTCGGCGCGCTCGACCCCGCGACGGTCGACATGATGACGGTCGTGACGGTGGGCAACACCGCGACCCGGAACATCGCCGGGCGCATGGTGACGCCGCGCGGCTACCGCTGGCAGGAGGACCCGAAGTGAACCGCGTCGTCCACCCTATCGAGCAGGAGTCCTACCGGCGGCTGCGCGCCCGCCTGGACACCTCGCACTTCCCGCCGCTGACCCGGGCGGTGGTGGAGCGGGTCATCCACTCCGCCGCCGACCTGGAGTACGCGAACGACCTCGTCATGGACGAGGGTGAGCTGGTGGCCGCGCACGCGGCGCTGCACGCCGGGGCGCCGGTGGTCGTGGACGTCGAGATGGTGGCCGCCGGGATCACCCGGCGCGAGACCGTCTGCCGGCTGAGGGACGCGGTGGCCGGGCCGGGTCTGACCCGGTCGGCGCACGCGATCCGGCTCGCGTACGAGCAGGTCGGTCCCGGCGCCCTCTGGGTGATCGGCAACGCGCCGACCGCGCTGGAGGAACTGCTGACCCTGGACGCCGCCCCGGCACTCGTCATCGGCCTGCCCGTCGGCTTCGTCGGCGCGGTCGAGTCCAAGGCCGCATTGCGCGAGAGCGGGCTGCCCGCCGTGAGCAACGTGTCCGAGAAGGGCGGGTCGGCGGTCGCGTCCGCCGCGCTCAACGCCCTGCTGTACCACCCCGCTGCACACTCCGAGGAGAACGCGTGACCACCCCGCCCGCCCTGCTCATCGCCGGCCACGGCACCCGTGACGACGCCGGCGCCGAGGCGTTCCGCGCCTTCGTCCGGGAGCTGGGGCGCCGCCACCCCGGGCTGCCCGTCGCCGGCGGCTTCATCGAGCTGTCCCCGCCGCCGCTGGGCGAGGCCGTCACCGAGCTGGTCGAACAGGGCGTACGCCGGTTCGCCGCCGTGCCGCTGATGCTGGTGTCCGCCGGGCACGCCAAGGGTGACATCCCGGCGGCGCTGGCCCGTGAGAAGGAGCGGCACCCGGGCATCTCGTACACCTACGGCCGTCCGCTGGGCCCGCACCCGGCGCTGCTGGGCGTGCTGGAGCGGCGGCTGGACGAGGCGCTGGGCGGCACGGACCGCTCGGAGGCGACCGTGCTGCTGGTCGGGCGCGGCTCCACCGACCCCGACGCCAACGCCGAGGTGTTCAAGGCGGCGCGGCTGCTGTGGGAGGGCCGGGGGTACGCCGGGGTGGAGACGGCGTTCGTGTCGCTCGCGGCGCCGGACGTGGCGAGCGGGCTGGACCGGTGCGCGGCGCTGGGGGCGCGGAGGATCGTCGTGCTCCCCTACTTCCTGTTCACCGGCATCCTGCCGGACCGGGTGCGGCGGCAGACCGAGGAGTGGGCCGCCGCGCACCCGGGGACCGAGGTGCGCTCGGCCGACGTCATCGGGCCCGAGCCGGAGCTGCTGGACCTGGTGATGGAGCGGTACGAGGAGGCCGTCAAGGGCGATCTGCGCATGAACTGCGACTCGTGCGTGTACCGGATCGCGCTGCCGGGCTTCGAGGACAAGGTCGGGCTGCCGCAGCAGCCGCACTTCCACCCGGACGACGACGACCACCACCACGGGCACGGGCACCACCCTCACGGGGGGCACTCGCACAGCCATGCGCACTGAAGCGACCGGCGGGTCCGGCGGGTCCGGGCACGACCTGCGGCACCACGGGGACGCGGAGGTGCGGGACGACGGGGCCGCGTTGGTCGACCTCGCCGTCAACGTCCGCGCGGACACGCCCCCGGCGTGGCTGCGGGAGGAGATCGCCGGCTCGCTGTCGTCGCTCGCGGCCTATCCGGACGGGCGGGCCGCGCGGGCGGCGGTCGCGGCGCGGCACGGGCTGCCGGTGGAGCGGGTGCTGCTGACGGCGGGCGCGGCGGAGGCGTTCGTGCTGCTCGCCCGTGCGCTGAAGGTCCGCCGGCCGGTCGTCGTGCACCCGCAGTTCACCGAGCCGGAAGCCGCGCTGCGGGACGCCGGGCACACCGTGGACCGGGTGCTGCTGCGGGAGGCGGACGGGTTCCGGCTGGACCCGGCGGCCGTGCCGGAGGACGCCGACCTGGTGGTGATCGGCAACCCCACGAATCCGACGTCGGTGCTGCATCCGGCGGAGGCGGTCGTCCGGCTCGCCCGGCCGGGGCGGACGCTGGTGGTGGACGAGGCGTTCATGGACGCGGTGCCGGGCGAGCGGGAGGCGCTGGCCGGGCGGACCGGTGTGCCGGGGCTCGTGGTGCTGCGCAGCCTCACCAAGACCTGGGGGCTGGCCGGGCTGCGCATCGGATACGTGCTGGCCGCGCCCGAGGTGATCGCCGAGCTGGAACGGGCCCAGCCGTTGTGGCCGGTGTCGACACCGGCGCTGGCGGCCGCGCGGGCGTGTGTGGCGCCGAGGGCGCTGGCGGAGGCGGGGCACGCGGCGCACCGCATCGCCGGGGACCGGGCACACCTGGTGGCCGGGCTGGCCGCGTTCGCCGCACGCGGGGTGCGGGTGGTGGGGGCGGCGCAGGGGCCGTTCGTGCTGGTCCGCATGCCGGGCGCGGCCGGGGTACGACGGCGGCTGCGGGAGCTGGGTTACGCGGTGCGCCGGGGTGACACGTTCCCCGGGCTCGGGGACGAGTGGGTGCGGATCGCCGTGCGGGACCGGGCGACCGTGAACGGGTTCTTGCGGGCACTGTCGTCCGCCCTGGATCCGCCGGCCCACCCACCCGTGCCGCCTGGCTGAGGAGGGGGGCCACCGACGGGCGCGGACGAGACGGGACCGGTCACGCGCGCCGCCGGGCTGACACGTTCGCCGGGCTCGGAGACGGGACCGGTCACGCGCACCGCCGGTGTGCCCCCCGGCCACCGACGGGCACGGACGAGACGGAACCGGTCACGCCACCGGCGTGACCCCCCGGCCACCGACCGGCACGGACGAGACGGGACCGGTCACGCGCCGCCGGCGTGACCCCCCGGCCACCGCCAGGTGACCGCTTCCCCCAGCCGCCGCCTGTCAGCCCTTCCGGCGTCGGGCCACGGCGACCGCTCCCCCGCCCGCGAGCAGCAGGGCGAGTGCGCCGCCCGCGATGTACGGGGTCGCCGAGCTGCCGCCGGTCTCCGCGAGGTCCGCTGTGGCGGGGGCGCCCTGCGGGCGGGGGCCGGCGGCCGGGTCGTGGCTCGGTACCGGGGTCTTGGCGGGCGGGGTCACCGGGGACTCGCAGGTGGCCTTGGCCAGGGTGACCGTGCCCTCGACGTCGGCCACGTTCAGCTTCAAGGGGTTGACGGACACCTTGAGTTCGAGGGCGGTCGCGGCGGCCGTACGGGTCGTGGTGCTCCGCCGGGACAGGTCGAGGCGGACCTCGCCGACGCCGGGCACCTTCACCTGGGTCGGTCCGCCGGCGGTGAGGGTGACGCGCTTGCCGAGGACGGTGACGGCGCCGAGGACGTTCGCGGAGGCGACCGGTGCCTCGCCGGCCGCACAGGTCGCCCTGGCGGTGATCGTGTCGGCCTTGATCAGGGACAGCAGGGGCAGGCCGGGGACGTGCAGCTCGGCGTGGGCGACCCGGACCGAGCCCTCGGCGCGCCGCGCGGTCACCGTGGCCCTGGCCTGGGCGACGTCCGCGCCGAGGACGGTGAACGGCCTGCCGCCGTTCACGCCGCCGAGGCGGGCGGACAGCGCGGTCCGGTCGGCGCTCGCCGGTGCCTGGACCTCGTTGAGGGAGACCGCGAGCGGGACGTGCACGGTCTTGTCGAGCAGGGACACGCCGAGCCCGGTGCGCAGGACGACGGCGGAGGCGCGACCGTGGGCACCGGTCGCGTGCGCGGCGCCCGCGCCCCCCAGGACCACGGGCGCCGAGGCGAGGGCCGTGGCCGTCGCGAGGACGGTGAGACGGCGTGCGGACATGCGGAAGTTGTTGCTGTTCACGGCGGTGGGACCCCCAGACGGAACCTGCTTGGGACCCGTCAACCTTGTCCCCGGTGTGGGTGAACGGTCAGCGATCCGGGGTTACTTCACTCAAACGTGGATTTTCCGCAAGCCGATTCGATTCCGGGGCGAAATCGACGGCATCACGGGAACGTCTACTCGACCACCCGTCCGTTCAGCACCACCCGCCGGGGCGCCGCCATCACCCGCACGTCCGCCCGGGGATCGGCCTCGTACACCACGAGGTCGGCCGGGGCGCCCTCCTCCAGCCCGGGGCGGCCGAGCCAGGCGCGGGCGGCCCAGCTGGTGGCGGCGAGCGCGTCGACCGGCGGGATGCCGGCGGCGACCAGTTCGGCGACCTCCTCCGCGACCAGCCCGTGCGGCAGCGTGCCGCCGGCGTCCGTGCCGACGAAGACCGGGATGCCGGCGTCGTAGGCGGCGCGCACGGTGTCGTAGCGCCGCTCGTGCAGCCGGCGGATATGGGCGGACCAGCGCGGGAACTTCTTCTCGCCGCCGTCCGCGAGCCGGGGGAAGGTGGCGATGTTGACGAGGGTCGGGACGATCGCGACGCCCCGCTCGGCGAACAGCGGGATCAGGTCCTCGGTGAGGCCGGTGGCGTGCTCGATGCAGTCGATGCCCGCCTCGACCAGGTCGCGCAGCGAGTTCTCGGCGAAGCAGTGGGCGGTGACCCGGGCGCCGAGCCGGTGGGCCTCGGCGATGGCCGCCTCCACCGCCCCGCGCGGCCAGCAGGGGGCCAGGTCGCCGAGGTCGCGGTCGATCCAGTCGCCGACCAGCTTGACCCAGCCGTCGCCGCGCCGGGCCTCCCGGCCGACGTAGGCGACGAGGTCGTCCGGCTCGATCTCCCAGGCGAAGTTGCGGATGTAGCGGCGGGTGCGGGCGATGTGCCGGCCCGCCCTGATGATCTTCGGGAGGTCGTCGCGGTCGTCGATCCAGCGGGTGTCGGAGGGCGAGCCCGCGTCGCGGACCAGCAGGGTGCCCGTCTCCCGGTCGGTGAGCGCCTGCTTCTCCGCGGTGTCCGCGTCGACCGGGCCCTCGGCGCCCAAGCCCACGTGGCAGTGCGCGTCGACCAGGCCGGGCAGCGCCCAGCCCTCGACGGTGATGATGTCGCGGGCCCCGGCGGGGCGTTCGTAGCAGACGCGGCCCCCGACCACCCACAGCTCGTCACGGACGTCGTCCGGCCCGGCCAGGACCCGGCCCTTCACGTGCAGCACCGCACCATCGCTCATGCCCGCACCCTAACGACCTACGGCTCGGACGTCCCCACCTGGCCGGAGGTCTCCTCCTCGACCTCGGCCATCGCCGGGTCGAGCAGCCGGGAGAGGAAGTGCCGGGTCCGCTCGTGCCGCGGGTCGCCGATCACCCGCTCCGGGCTGCCGTCCTCGACGATCACCCCGCCGTCCATGAAGACGACCCGGTCGGCGACCTCGCGGGCGAAGGTCATCTCGTGCGTGACGACCATCATCGTCATGCCCTCCCGCGCGAGCCGGCGCATGACGGCGAGGACGTCGCCGACCAGCTCCGGGTCGAGCGCGGAGGTCGGCTCGTCGAAGAGCATCACCTCGGGGCCCATGGCGAGCGCGCGGGCGATGGCGACGCGCTGCTGCTGGCCGCCGGAGAGGGAGGACGGGTAGGCGTCCGCCTTCTCGGAGAGGCCGACGCGGGCGAGGTTCTCGGCGGCGACGCGCGCGGCCGTCTCCTTGTCCCGCCCGAGGACGCGGCGCTGCGGCAGCGTGAGGTTCCCGGTGACGTTCAGGTGCGGGAAGAGGTTGAACTGCTGGAAGACCATGCCGATGCGGCGGCGTACGGCGTCGATGTCGACGTCGGGGTCGGTCACCTCGGTGCCGCCGACGAAGACCTGGCCCCTGGTGGGCTCCTCCAGCAGGTTCACGCAGCGCAGCAGCGTGGACTTGCCGGAGCCGGAGGGGCCGATGACGCAGACGACCTCGCCCTGGCCGATCTCCAGGTCGATGCCGCGCAGCACCTCGTTGTCGCCGAAGGACTTGTGCAGTCCGCGGACCTCGATCTCCGGGCGGCTCACCGGATCGCCTCCTGGGCCTTGGATTCCATACGGCGCACGACGAAGCTGAGCGGGATGGTGACCAGCAGGTAGCACAGGCCCGCGACCAGGATCGGCGTGGAGTTGGCGGTCGTACTGGCGAGGTCGCGGCCGAACTTGGACAGTTCCCGCTCCTCCAGGGTGACACCGAGGAACAGCACCAGCGAGGAGTCCTTGAAGAGCAGGACGAGTTCGTTGGTGAGCGGCGGCAGGATGATCCGGAAGGCCTGCGGGACGATGATGGAGACCATGGCCTTGGCGGGCGAGAAGCCGAGCGACCGGGCCGCCTCCATCTGTCCCTTGGGCACGGCCTGGATGCCGGCCCGGATGGTCTCCGCCATGTACGCGGCGGAGACCAGGCCGAGCGCCAGGGCGACCTTGCCGTAGGTACCGCCCGGGATCTCCGTGCCGGGGAAGGCGAGGGGCACGGCGACGCCGACGAAGATGAAGATCAGCAGGGCGGGCAGCCCGCGGAAGATCTCGATGTAGACGCTCGCCAGCCAGCGGTAGGGGCCCACGGAGGACAGCCGCATCAGCGCGAGGAGCATGCCGAGGACGAGTCCGACGACGAAGCCGGACAGCGTGTAGAGCACGGTGTTCTTCAGCGCCAGCGTGATGACGTCCGGGAACATCTGCTTCGCGATGTCCGCCTGGGCGAACTGGTTCTGCAGCCGGCCCCAGTCGGCCGTGGCCGCGAAGGCGATCACGGCGGCGGCGAAGACGGCGTACTGGACACCGCGTGACAGAGCGCGCTTCTGACGCCGGGTCAGTCCCCTCTTCTTCGGCTGGAGGGCTGTGTCCGTGTCGGTCATGAGGCGGCGGGAGAGGCGACGGAGGCCTCGTACGGGCCGATCCACTGCTCGTAGATCTTCTTGTAGGTGCCGTCGGCCTTGGCGGTCCTGATCGCCTTGTTCACGGCGTCGAGCAGCGCCTTGTTGCCCTTCTTGACGGTGAAGCCGTACTGCTCACCGGTCTTGAGGTTGTCGACGACCTTGAACTTGTCCGCGTTGGCCTTGTCCTTCAGCCAGCCCTGGACGACCGGGTAGTCGATGACGACGGCCTGGACCTGGCCGGTGCGCAGGCCGTTGAGGACGGCGTCGGAGGACTCGAAGGAGATCGGGTCGTAGCCCTTGCCCTTGACGTAGTCCTCGCCGGTGGTCTGCGCCTGGGCGCCGAGCTTCTTGCCCTTGGCCTTGACGTCGGCGAGCGAGCCGATCCCGCTGTTCTTGTCGACGAGGACGGCCTGGGTGGCCTCGAAGTACGGGTCGGAGAAGTCGACGTTCTTCTTGCGCTCGGCGGTGATGGTCATGCCGGCGGCGGCCAGGTCGCACTCGCCCGAGTTCAGGAAGGCGCCCGTCTTGAAGTTCTCGAAGGGCGTGTCGAGGATCTGCTGCTTGACGCCGAGGTCCTTGGCGACGAGGTCGATGAGGGAGACGTCGAAGCCCTGCACCTTGCCGTTCACCTCCGACTGGAACGGCGGGTACGGCAGGTGGGTGCAGGTGGTCAGCTGACCGGCCTTGACCAGGTGGACGCCCTTGACCGTGGTCTTGCCGCTCCCCGAGTCGCTGGAGGAGCAGCCGGCCGCGACGAGCACGAGTGCGGCGGTCGCGGTGGTGGCGGCCAGGAGGCGGGTCCGGCGCCCGACGAGCGTTTTCATGGGGGAGGTCTCCTGTCGGGGAACTAAGGGTTCCGATTATAAGGACGGGTTTGAGTCTCTCAAATCAAACCCATGGCCAGGTGGGCCCCCGACCTAAGATCGGGGGAGTCGGCCCCCGAGAGACGAAGAGAGCACCGCCGTGACCCACCCCTTCCTCGACCTGCCCCCGCTGACTGCCGAGCGTTTCGCCGCCATCGAGGACGGGGTGGCCCGGCTGCTGGACACCCGCCAGGACGTCCTGATCACCCAGGGCGAGGCGCTGCTGCCGCTGGAGGGCGCGATCCGCGCGGCCGCCGGTCCGGGCACGGTGGCCCTGAACGTGATCACGGGCCCCTACGGGCAGACCTTCGGCAACTGGCTGCGCGACGCCGGCGCCACGGTGCACGACCTCTCGGTCCCCTTCCACACGGCGGTGACCGCCGCGCAGGTCCGCGAGGCGTTCGCCGAGCACCCGGAGATCGACTTCGTGTCGCTGGTGCACGCCGAGGCGGCGACCGGCAACACCAACCCGGTCGCGGAGATCGGCGAGGTGGTGCGGGAGCGGGGCGCCCTGTTCTACCTGGACGCGGTGGCCTCCGTGGGCGCCGAGCCCGTGCTGCCGGACGCGTGGGGCGTGGACCTGTGCGTGATCGGGGCGCAGAAGGCGATGGGCGGCCCGGCGGGTGTGTCGGCGATCTCGGTGAGCGAGCGGGCGTGGGCCCGGATGGCCGCCAACCCGCACGCCCCGCGCCGCTCCTACCTGTCCCTGCTGGACTGGAAGGAGCGCTGGATCGACGCCGGCCGCAAGGCGCTGCCGCACGCTCCGGCGCAGCTGGAGATGCTGGCGCTGGAGGCGTGCCTGGAGCGGATCGAGTCGGCGGGCCTGGAGTCGGTGATGGCCCGGCACCGGCGCGCGGCGCTGGCCTCGCGGGCCGGCGCGGTCGCACTGGGCGGGGGCCTGGAGCCGTACGTGTACGAGGAGAGGGACGCGGCGCCGGTCGCCACGACCCTGCGGGTGCCGTCCGGCGTGGTGGCCTCCGACCTGGTGGCCCGCGCCCTGGCGACGGACCCCGCCCTGCCGCTCGCGGCGGGCGGCGGCGCCCTGGCCCGGGAGATGATCCGCGTCAACCACTACGGCCCCGACGCGACGCAGGGCGCGGTCCGGGACTGCCTGGCGGCACTGGGCGCGGCGCTCGCCGAGCAGGGCGTGCCGGTGGACCCGGCCGCCGCCCGCGCGGCAGTGGAGCACGCCTGGCGCTGACCGGCGGTCCGCGGTCATCCCGGGAGGGTGACGGAACCCGGTACGCGACGAAAACGGCTCGCGCACACCGCGCGGGCCGTTTTCACATCTTGAATTCCAATTACTTTCACAAACTCCGCCAATTCTCCGGGCGATAGCTTCCCGTCTTCTTCTGCCCGCTTTTTGCAGGGCTAAACAACAGAGTTTGCCGACGCGTTTCCCGCACTTTGCAACCTGTGACACACTCCACAACGAGTGCGATTTGTACAGATTTGATGCGGGACATCACGGACATTTCACTGATCGAGCGAGAACCCCTCGCGTTCGCTCCCGTGCATTTTCGAATTCGCCTCGCTAAATTCGTGCCGCATGACTGCCGCACCCGCAGACCTGCTCATCGAACAACCGGCGACGACCGACGGAGCCGCGCTCTGGCGTCTCGCCAAGGAATCGAAAACCCTCGACGTCAACTCCTCCTACAGCTATCTGCTGTGGTGCCGGGACTTCGCCGGCACCTCGGCGGTGGCGCGCGGCGCGGGCGGGGAGCCGGTCGGCTTCGTCACCGGATACCTGCGGCCGGACCGCCCCCGCACGCTGCTCGTCTGGCAGGTGGCCGTCGACCCCGCCCACCGGGGCCACGGCATCGCCGCCAAGCTGCTGGACGGGCTGACCGCCCGGCTCGTCGCCGAGCGGGGGATCACCGGGATGGAGACCACCATCACGCCCGGCAACACCGCCTCCGAGCGGCTGTTCACCTCCTTCGCCGAGCGGCACGGCGCACAGGTGACCCGTGAGGTGCTGTTCCCGGCCGAGCTGTTCACGGACGGCCCGCACGACCCCGAAGTCCTTTACCACATCGGCCCGTTGACCGACTCCACCGCCCACTGAGGAGCGAATCACCGTGACCATCACCCAGCCCGACCTCAGCGTCTTCGAGACCCTGGAGTCCGAGGTGCGCAGCTACTGCCGCGGCTGGCCCACCGTCTTCGACCGCGCGCAGGGCAGCCGGATGTACGACGAGGACGGTCATGCGTACCTCGACTTCTTCGCCGGTGCCGGCTCACTCAACTACGGCCACAACAACCCCGTGCTCAAACGGGCGTTGATCGACTACCTGGAACGGGACGGCGTCACCCACGGCCTGGACATGTCGACCACGGCCAAACGCACCTTCCTCCAGGCCTTCCAGAACCTGGTCCTGCGCCCGCGCGACCTGCCGTACAAGGTCATGTTCCCGGGGCCGACCGGCACCAACGCCGTCGAGTCGGCGCTGAAGCTGGCGCGGAAGGTGAAGGGCCGCGAGGCGATCGTGTCGTTCACCAACGCCTTCCACGGCATGTCGCTCGGCTCCCTCGCCGTGACCGGCAACGCCTTCAAGCGGGCCGGAGCGGGCATCCCGCTGGTGCACGGCACGCCGATGCCGTTCGACAACTACTTCGACGGCACGGTCCCGGACTTCCTGTGGTTCGAGCGGCTGCTGGAGGACCAGGGCTCCGGGCTGAACAAGCCCGCCGCCGTGATCGTGGAGACCGTGCAGGGCGAGGGCGGCATCAACGTGGCCCGGCCCGAGTGGCTGCGCGCGCTGAAGGAGCTGTGCGAGCGGCAGGACATGCTGCTGATCGTCGACGACATCCAGATGGGCTGCGGCCGTACCGGCGCATTCTTCTCCTTCGAGGAGGCCGGCATCACCCCGGACATCGTCACCGTGTCGAAGTCGATCAGCGGCTACGGGCTGCCGATGTCGCTGTGCCTGTTCAAGCCCGAGCTGGACGTGTGGGAGCCGGGCGAGCACAACGGCACCTTCCGCGGCAACAACCCCGCCTTCGTGACCGCCACCGCCGCCCTGGAGACGTACTGGACCGACGGCTCGGCCATGGAGAAGCAGACCCGCGCCCGGGGCGAGCAGGTCGAGCGGGCCCTGATCTCCATCACCGAGGAGAACCTGGCCGACGTCAGGGAGTACCGCGGCCGCGGGCTCGTGTGGGGCCTGGAGTTCCACGACACCTCCCGGGCCTCCCGGGTCGCCCGCCGCGCCTTCGAACTCGGGCTGCTGATCGAGACGTCCGGCCCCCAGGGCGAGGTCGTCAAGCTGCTGCCGGCCCTGACCATCACCCGCGACGAACTGGACGAGGGACTCAGCGTCCTCGCCCGCGCCGTCCGCGAGACCGCCTGACCCCACCCAGCAAGGAGGAAGCGCAACCCATGATCGTCCGATCGTTCAAGGACGTCGAAGGCACCGACCGGCACGTCAGGGCGAAGTCCGGCACCTGGGAGAGCAAGCGGATCGTCCTCGCCAAGGAGCGCGTCGGCTTCTCCCTGCACGAGACCATCCTGTACGCCGGGACCGAGACGTCGATGTGGTACGCCAACCACGTCGAGGCCGTCGTCTGCACCAGGGGCGAGGCGGAACTCACCGACCAGGAGACCGGGAAGACGTACACCATCACCCCCGGCACCATGTACCTCCTCGACGGGCACGAGCGGCACACGCTGCGCGTCAAGGAGGACTTCCACTGCATCTGCGTGTTCAACCCGCCGGTCACCGGCCGGGAGGACCACGACGAGAACGGCGTCTACCCCCTGCTCACCGAGCCCGAGGAGGTGTGAGAACCCATGACCACCGCCACCGTGAGGGACCTCTACCCGACCCGCGGCACCACCGAGGTGACCGTTCCCCGCCAGGACCCCGTCGTCTGGGGCGCCCCCGACACCCCGGGCCCGATCGCGACGGCCGACCTCCAGGCGTACGAGCGGGACGGCTTCCTCGCCGTCGACCAGCTCATCGGCCCGGACGAGGTCGAGGTCTACAAGCGTGAGCTGGACCGGCTGGTCGCCGACCCGGCGATCCGTGCCGACGAGCGCGCGATCGTGGAGCCGAAGTCCAAGGAGATCCGCTCGGTCTTCGAGGTGCACCGGATCAGCGAGGTGTTCGCGAACCTGGTGCGCGATCCGCGCGTGGTCGGCCGCGCCCGGCAGATCCTCGGTTCGGACGTGTACGTCCACCAGTCCCGGATCAACGTCAAGCCGGGCTTCGGCGCGAGCGGCTTCTACTGGCACTCGGACTTCGAGACCTGGCACGCCGAGGACGGCCTGCCGAACATGCGCACGGTGTCCGTCTCCATCGCGCTGACCGAGAACCACGACACCAACGGCGGCCTGATGATCATGCCGGGTTCGCACCGGACGTTCCTGGGCTGCGCCGGTGCCACGCCGAAGGACAACTACAAGAAGTCCCTGCAGATGCAGGACGCGGGCACGCCGTCGGACGAGGCGCTGACCGCGCTGGCGGGCGAGTACGGCATCCGGCTGTTCACCGGCAGGGCCGGCTCGGCGACCTGGTTCGACTGCAACGCCATGCACGGCTCCGGCGACAACATCACGCCGTTCCCGCGCAGCAACGTCTTCATCGTGTTCAACAGCGTGGAGAACACGGCGGTGGAGCCGTTCGCGGCGCCCGTGCGGCGGCCGGAGTTCATCGGGGCGCGGGACTTCACCCCGGTGCGGTGACCCCCGGCCACCGGGCCGGGGCCTCCTCGTGCGGGACAGGAGGCCCCGGCCCGGTCGGGTCAGCCGGACAGCGCCTCCAGCAGCCGGTCCACGTCGGCGGCCGTGTTGTAGAGGTGGAAGGCCGCGCGCAGATTGCCCGCGCGGTCGGAGACCTCGATGCCCGCCTCGCTCAGCCCGGGCTGCCGGGAACCCAGTCCGGGGACCGAGACGATCGCCGAGCCCGGGGCGGGCACCGGCTCGTGGCCGAGGCCGGCGAGACCGGCGCGGAACCGGTCGGCGAGGGCGGTGTCATGGGCGTGCACGGCGTCCACCCCGAGTTCCTCGATCAGCTCCAGCGAGCGCCGCAGTCCCGCGAAGGTGAACAGGGCGTGGGTGAGGTCGAACCGCCGGGCGGAGCGGGCGAGCTCGGCCACCGGGCCGTAACAGCTGTCCCACGGCCGCTCGGCCGCGACCCAGCCGGCGAGCAGCGGGGTCAGCCCGCCGAAGTCCTCGGGGACGGTGAGGAAGGCGGCGCCGTGCGGGCCCAGCAGCCACTTGAAGGAGACGCTCGCGGTGAAGTCGTAGGCGTCCGCCTCCACCGGGAGCCAGCCGGCGGCCTGGGAGAAGTCGACGTAGGTGCGGGCGCCGTGGGCGCGGGCGGCCTCGCGCAGGGCGGGCAGGTCGGCGATCCGGCCGTCGGCGGACTGGGCGGCGCTGACCGCGACGAGCGCGGTGCCCGGCCGGACGGACTCGGCGATCCGCTCCAGCGGGACCGTGCGGACCTTGAGGTCGCCGCGGACGTGGAAGGCGTTGAGCACGGAGGTGAAGTCGTCCTCGGCGGTGAGGACTTCGGCGCCCGCCGGGAGCGAGGCGGCGATCACACCGGTGTGCGCGGCGACCGAGGCGCCCGCCGCGACCCGGGTGGCCGGGACGCCGGCGAGCCGGGCGAACGCGGCCCGGCTCGACTCCACGTCCTCGTACAACGGGGTCAGCGGCCGGCCCTCGGCCCGCAGCAGCGCCGCCTCCTGGAGGGCGGCGACGGTGCGGGCCGGCAGCAGGCCGTTGCTCGCGGTGTTGAGGTAGATGCTCTTCGGGGTGAACTCGGCGCGGACGAGGCTGTCGAACGTCTCCGTGGTCTCCATGGGTCCACTCTGCGGCCCGGGGAACTACGCGTCCATCGCGAACTTGTACGTGGTTCCTCTTAGTGGCGCTTATACGACCGCACCGACCTGCGCTTTCAGCCCTGCTGCGGCACCGCGCACCCGTCCGGCCCGCACGCCTGGGCGTCACCCTGCTCGACGAGCCTCAGCGGCGAGCGCTCGCCCCAGGCCTGGGTGAGCGCCTGGGTGAAGACGTCGGCGGGCTGGGCGCCGGAGACCCCGTACGTCCGGTCGAGGACGAAGAACGGCACACCGGTCGCGCCGAGCTGGGCGGCCTCGCGCTCGTCGGCGCGGACTTCGTCGGCGTAGCGGGCGGGGTCGGCGAGCACCGCGCGGGCGGCGTCGGCGTCCAGTCCCGCCTCGACGGCCAGCTCCACCAGGCGTTCGTCGCCCTCGGTGAAGACGGACCGCTCCTCGGCGAAGTTCGCCCGGTACAGGATCTGGATCAGCTCGTCCTGCCGGCCCCGCTCCTTGGCGAAGTGCAGCAGGCGGTGCATGTCGAAGGTGTTGCCGTGGTCGCGGTCCCGGGTGCGGTAGTCCAGGCCCTCGGCGGCGGCCTGGGCGGCCAGGTTGTCCTCGCCGGCCTGGGCCTGCGCCTCGCTCATGCCGTACTTCCCGGTCAGCATGGTGATCACCGGCTGGACGTCGCCCTTGGCGCGGCCCGGGTCCAGTTCGAAGGAGCGGTGCACCACCTCGACCTCGTCGCGGTGCGGGAAGGCAGCCAGCGCCTTCTCGAAGCGGGCCTTGCCCACGTAGCACCAGGGGCAGGCGATGTCGCTCCAGATCTCGACGCGCATGTCTTCGGCTCTCTCCAGGTCGTACGGGCGCGGGGGCTCTCCCCGACCGGTGCGTGAACGTTCAAGCAGCCGGTTTCATTCCCGTTCCGCCGCCTTCCGCGAACCTCAGCCGCCGTCCCGCAGGTCGCCCGGCCCGCCGGGCCGGAACGCGATGTGGTCGTAGGTCACCGCACACCCCTCCCCCACCGGCGACTGCGCCATGAACCCGACGAGCGCGGCATCCGCCTCCTTCTCCTCCCCCAGGGTGAAGAACCGGACGAAGGTCCAGCGCACGCCGTCCCGGGAGGCGTGGAAGGCGAAGGCCCGCCCCGTCCGGCTGACCCGCAGCCACACCGAGTCCCCGTCCACCGTGAAGGAGTTGGCGTCGTCGGAGCGCCCCCGGGTGACCACCGTGCACACGGTGGGCACGTCCGGGGAGTACTCCAGACAGAGCTTGGCCCAGGCCCGCTCGCCCGCGTGGACGTAGAGCACCCCGGCGTCGAACGCGTCCCGGAACCCCACACGGACCCGGGCGATCAGCCGGAAGTCCCCTTCCGGCGGCGCGCCGAGCAGCCGGGGCGCGTCGGAGGCGGGTTCCAGCGCGTCGCCGTCGGGCGGCACGAACCGGTCCTGACGCGGCCCGGCCCGCCCGGTCAGCACACCGTCCCGGTAGGACCAGTCACCGTCCGGGCCGTGCGCTTCCAGGGGGAAGGGCACCTCGGGAATGTCCACGTCCGTCAACCTCTCCTCGTCCTCATTCGGCGTTACCGCTCCAGCACCCCGTTGAACCGCCGCGGAAGCCCCAGGGGGTTGTCGTCCTTCAGCTCGTCCGGCAGCAGTGCCTCGGGCGCGTTCTGGTAGACGACCGGCCGCAGCCACCGCTCGATGGCGGTGCCGCCCACGGACGTCGACGTGGACGTGGTGGCCGGGTAAGGCCCCCCGTGATGCTGCGCGGGCGCCACCGCGACCCCCGTCGGCCAGCCGTTGACCAGCACACGCCCGGCGAGCGGCGTCAGCTCGGCGAGCAGCTCCGGGCCCCGTCCCCGCCCGGCGGCCTCGTCCGAGGACACCTGGACGGTCGCCGTCAGGTTGCCCGGCAGCCGCGACAGCACCGCCGTGGCCTCGGCCTCGTCCGCGTAGCGGGCCACCACGGTGACCGGCCCGAAGCACTCCTCCAGCAGCAGGTCGTACGCGCCCTGCGTGGCCAGCTTCTGTGCCGGCACCGTGAGGAACCCGGCGCTGACCGCGTGTTCGCCGCCCGCGCCCGGGGTGACCGGCGACTCCACGTCCGGCAGCCCGGCGCGCTCGGCGACCCCGGCGACGAAGTTGTCCCGCATGCGGTGGTCGAGCAGCACCCCGGCGTCGGTGTCGCTGACGGCGTCGGTCAGGGACTTCACCAGCCGGTCGCCGGCCGCGCCGGACGGCACCAGCACCAGGCCGGGCTTGACGCAGAACTGGCCCACGCCGAGGGTCATCGACCCGGCGAGCCCGCCGCCGATCTCCTCGGCCCGCTCGGCCGCGGCGGCCTCGGTGACCAGGACCGGGTTCAGCGAGCCGAGTTCGCCGTGGAACGGGATCGGCACCGGACGCGCGGCGGCGGCGTCGAACAGCGCCCGTCCGCCCCGGACCGAACCGGTGAAGCCGGCCGCGGCGACCAGCGGGTGCTTGATCAGCTCGACGCCCGCCTCGAAGCCGTGCACGAGTCCGACGACGCCCTCGGGGATGCCGTGTTCGGCGGCGGCCCGGCGCAGCACCTTGGCGACCAGCTCGGACAGGGCCGGGTGGTCGGGGTGGGCCTTGACGACGACCGGGCAGCCGGCGGCCAGCGCGCTCGCGGTGTCGCCGCCGGCGACGGAGAAGGCGAAGGGGAAGTTGGAGGCGGAGTAGACGGCGACGACGCCGAGCGGCACCTTGTAGCGGCGCAGGTCCGGGACGGGCGGGGTGGCGGTGTCGTCGGGGTGGTTGATGATGACGTCGAGGAAGGCGCCCTCGTCGACGATGCCGGCGAAGGCCCGCAGCTGGTAGCAGGTGCGGGCGAGTTCGCCGGTCAGCCGGGCGGGGCCGAGCGCGGTCTCGGCGTCGGCGGTCTCGACGAGGCCGTCCTTCGCCGCGTCGAGGCCCGCGGCGGCCGAGCGCAGGAACGCGGCGCGGACCGCGCGGTCGGTGAGGGCGTCGCGCGCGGCGTGGGCCGCACGGACGGCCGCGTCCACCTCCTGGGCCGTGGCCTCCACCGCAACCTGTTCACGCTGCTTCCCGGTGCGCGGGTCGACACTCCAGACTGGTGCTGCTGCCACCGCGGGTCCCTCCCAGTAAAGGCCGCATTGTCTACGACGATCCAGGCTCACCCATCAGCCGCGTTCGATATACTGAACGCTGTCTCTGATGATGAATATGCTGCTCGGAGACTATATAACTCAGGTCCTGTCGAACGAAGGGGTCAAGGGCGATGACGGCAGGCGACACAGGGGGCGGGGCGCAGGTCAAGTCCGCGGTACGGACCGTTGAGCTGCTCGAATACTTCGCCGGCCGGCCCGGTATGCACTCCCTCGCGGCCGTCCAGGAGGCCGTGGGGTATCCCAAGTCCAGCCTGTACATGCTGCTGCGCACGCTCGTGGAGCTGGGCTGGGTGGAGACGGACGCGACGGGCACGCGGTACGGCATCGGGGTGCGGGCGCTGCTGGTCGGTACGTCGTACATCGACGGCGACGAGGTGGTGGCCGCCGCCCGCCCGACCCTGGACCGGCTCTCCGACGACACCACGGAGACCATCCACCTGGCCCGGCTCGACGGCACCAACGTGGTCTACCTGGCCACCCGCCAGTCCCAGCACTACCTGCGGCCCTTCACCCGCGTCGGCCGCCGGCTGCCGGCCCACTCCACCTCCCTCGGCAAGGCGATCCTCGCCAGCTACACCGACGAGCAGGTGCGCAAGCTGCTGCCGGAGACGCTGCCCGCGCTCACCGAGCACACCATCACCGACCGGGAGAGGCTCATCGAGGAGCTGCACCAGGTACGGGAGCAGGGCTTCGCCGTCGACCGCGAGGAGAACACGCTGGGCCTGCGCTGCTTCGGCGTGGCGATCCCGTACCGCACGCCCGCGCGGGACGCCATCAGCTGCTCGGTGCCGGTGGCCCGGCTGACCCCCGCGCACGAGCAGATGATCAAGGACGCGCTGTTCGACGCGCGGGACCGGCTGACGCTGGCGACGCGCAGGCTCTGACCCCGCCGGCCGCGGTCCGGGGCCGTAGGCTCGGTGGCATGGAGATCACGCTGCGGGCCGTACGGGACGGCGATCTGCCGGCGTTCTACCGGCAGATGACCGACCCGGAGGCCCTCCGGATGGCCGCGTTCGGCCCGGAGGACCCCTACGACCCGGAGGCCCTCGCGGCCTACTGGCAGCGCGTACGGAACTCCTCCGACGTGCTGCGCACGGTCCTGGCCGACGGGGAGGTGGCCGGCAACACGGCCGTCTACGGCGTGGCCGGCGAGCGCGAGGTGACCTACTGGATCGACCGCGCCTACTGGGGCCGGGGCGTGGCGACGGCCGCGCTGCGGGCCCTGCTCGCCGAGGTTCCCGAACGGCCGCTGTACGCGCGCGCCGCGGCCGACAACCACGCGTCGCTGCGCGTCCTGGAGAAGTGCGGCTTCCGCGAGGCGGCCCGCGCCCGGGGCTACGCGAACGCGCGGGGCCGGGAGATCGAGGAGGTCGTGCTGATCCTGGGGGCCTCCTGAACGCGGGCCGCCCTGGGCGCCGCACGGCATGAACGCCGGATGAGAAAAACGGTCGTACGGGAACGATCGCCCCCGTACCGATCGTCTTCCCAGCGGGATGAACAAGACGATCAGGCGGGCGTCCGTCTTCGCGCTGCTGCTCGTGCTCGCCCTGCTGGTCAGGGCCACGTGGTTGCAGTTCTACGACGGCAAGGCCCTCGCGGACGACAACGACAACCGGCGGAACGCGATCGCGACCTACTCGCGGCCCCTCGGGAACATCATCGTGGCCGGGAACGCGATCACCGGCTCGACGCGGACGAAGGGGAGCGACCTCGCGTACAAACGGACGTACACGGACGGCGAGCTGTACGCGGCGGTGACGGGTTACGCCTCGCAGGCCTACGCCCCCACCCAGCTGGAGGGCGTCTACAAGGACCTGCTCAACGGCACGGACAACCGGCTGAAGACCGTGATGGACACCGTGACCGGCGAGCGCGCCGAACCGGGCGACGTGCTGACGACGATCGACCCGGCGGTGCAGAAGGCGGCCTACCGCGCGCTCGGCGACAAGAAGGGCGGGGCCGTCGCGATCGACCCGAAGACCGGCAGGATCCTCGCCGTGGTGTCGACGCCGTCGTACGACCCCTCCGCGCTCACCGACGCGAACACGGCCGGCAAGGCCTGGAAGACGCTCAACGCGGACAAGGACAAGCCGCTCACCAACCGCGCGCTGCGCCAGCCGCTGCCCCCGGGCTCGACGTTCAAGCTGGTGGTCGCGGCCGCCGCGCTGGAGGACGGGCTGTACAAGAACGTGGACGAGCCCACCGACAGCCCCGATCCGTACCGGCTGCCGGGTACGGTGCGCGACCTGGCGAACGAGAGCAAGTCCGCGCCCTGCCGCAACGCCTCGATCCGCGTCGCCCTGCGGTACTCGTGCAACAACGTCTTCGGCCACATGGCCGTCCAGCTCGGCCAGGACAAGGTGAAGGCCATGGCCGAGAAGTTCGGCTTCGACGACGACGCGCAGGACGTTCCGGTGCGGGCCTACGCCAGCGTGTACCCGTCCGGCATGGACCAGGCGCAGACCGCGCTGTCCGGCATCGGCCAGTTCGACGTCACCGCGACCCCGCTCCAGATGGCCATGGTGTCCGCGGCCATCGCCAACGGCGGCAAGCTGGTCTCGCCGCACATGGTCTCGCAGATCACCGACAGCGGCGGCGATGTGCTGAAGGACTATGACGACAGCGCCGGCACCAAGGAGATCGTCAGTTCCACCACCGCCGAGCAGCTCCGGTCGGCGATGGAGACGGTGGTCAAGGACGGCACCGGCACGAACGCGCTGATCAACGGGGTGACCGTCGGCGGCAAGACCGGTACCGCGCAGCACGGCGAGAACAACAGCCAGACGCCGTACGCCTGGTTCACCTCCTACGGCAAGTCCGACGGCAACGGCAAGGAGGTGGCCGTCGCGGTCATGGTGGAGCAGTCGGACGCGGCCCGCTCGGAAGTGAGCGGCAACGGCCTGGCGGCGCCGGTGGCCAGGGCGATGATGCAGGCTGCCCTGAAGTAGACGGAGGCCGGGCGCCCGCGCCGGTCCCGTCGGCGCGGGCGCCGTCGGTGAACACTTGGTCCGGGCCCCCCTCCGGAGCCCGCATGACCGGGGTGGCCGGGGGCCGCGCCTACGCGGTGACCGGCGGCTCCGCCCCGCACGGCGGCTCATGGGCCCGCGGCTCGAAAACCCGGAACCCCGCCGCGGCACGGTGCTGCCGGTGGCGGGGGCCGGGTACGAGCGGCTGCCCAGGAGGTGCGGACGGGCTCAGCTGACGAAGTACGTCGGGTTCGGGAGCTTGTACGTCCGGTCGGCGTGACCGCCGTCGAGGTCCGAGTACTGGTCGCCGAAGTTGGCGATGATCTCGTAGCCCAGGTCGTCCTCGATGTGCTCGCGCGTCCCGGACTTGTACTGCACGGTCGTGCAGTTCCAGGTGCCCGGGGTGGCGCAGTCCTTCAGGTAGGCCGGCGGGTTGGCCTTGTCCTTGAGGAACACGTGGCCGGCGTCGAGGTTCACGTCGGCGCCGACCTTCTTCAGGTTCTCCACGGCGGCGGCGCGCTGGGCCTCGCTGAGGCCGGAGTTGTAGAAGACCTCGACGCCCTTGGACGCGGCGTACCGCACGAGTTCCGGGCTGCCGAAGACGGCGGGCCGGTCGGCGCGGTTCACGTAGTCGTTCCAGGTGCCGGAGTTGTACGTGTAGTTGTACCGCTTCTCGTAGTCGAGGCTGAGCAGCAGCGTGTCGTCGATGTCGAAGACGACGGCCGGCTTCTCGCCCCTGTGGTGCGCCTTGCGGGCCGCCTTGTCGATGTAGCTCCTGGCGTCGCTGTCCAGCCGCGCCAGGTCCTTGGCGTACGGGCTGTCCGGGGACGCCTGGTAGACGCCGTCGCTGTCGGCGGTGGTGCCGTAGTAGGTGTCGATGTCCTTCACCAGGACCCCGATGTTGTACGGCTCGTGGGTGGAGTTGGCCGTCGACTGACCGGCACCGGCCGCGCCCGCGCCGTACAGCGCCGCACCGGCGACGACACAGGCGGCACCGGCCGCGACCGCCTTGAGGGACTTCCGCATGAATGCTCCGGATCTGGTGGATGAAGTTGATGTACCAGGCCGGAGACTGTCTACGCGCATCACACACACGGGGCCAGCCCTGTTATCCGATCGATACCGACGCGGTGTCACATCCCGGCCCGCGCCACCGCCCCGCGCCAGGGCGTCCAGTCCCCGAGGTAGGCCGCTCGTGTCGCCGACCCGGCCTGGGCGGCGTCGAGTTGAGGCCGGTTCTCCGGGACGGTGACGACCGCGCCGGGGCCGGTGTCGCGGTACTCGGCGAACCGCTGGCCCTGCCACGGGTAGGCCGCCGACATGTCGGTGTAGGGGGCCACCGCGTCGATGCCGGGGCCGAGCCAGGTGTCGCGGACGGTGAGCATCGGGCGGGCCGTGGGGTCGGAGCTGGGCACCCAGGGGCGGGCCAGCTTGTAGGCGGCGTCCGGGGCCTCGCTGGTGACGCGGCCGTGCGTGACCAGGAAGCCGCGCGGGTTGGCGGCGGCCGTGGAGGGCGCGAACACGAAGCCGTAGGGCGCCGCGGCGAGGCCGGTCCGGTTCAGGGTGCGGAAGCGGCAGCGGTCGAACACCGCCGTCGCCCGGCCGAAGACGAAGTCCACGTCACCCTCGACGTGGCAGTGGGCGTAGTACTGGCGGGCGAAGGCGCCGAGGGCGGTGGAGTCGGCGTACAGGGTGTCCTGGTGACCGAGGAAGCGGCAGTGTAGGAAGGCGCTCCGGTCGCCCTGCGCCTTGAGGGCGACGGCCTGGGTGCCGCTGACGCCCGGATGGCCGGCGCGCAGCCAGTCGTTGGCGAAGGTGATCCACCGGGCGGTGAACCCATCGGCCTGGACGGTGACCGTCGCCGATCCGGAGGTGCCGTAGGTGCCGCCGCCGGGCTTGGGGGTGCCGGCCGCGCGGTCGTGGACGATCACCACGTCCCGGGGGTTCTCCGAGGCGCCGATCCAGGTCATCCCCGTACGGCCGGCGTCGACGGCGACCGGTTCCCGGTAGCTGCCGGGGGCGATCACGAGGGTGCGGCCGGTTCCGGTGGCGGCGGTCACCGCGGCCTGCACGGAGGTGAAGTCGCCGCGGCCGTGCGGGTCGACGTACAGGGTGTCCGGGGTGAGGCGGCGGGCCGGGGAGCCGTGGCGGCCGAACGGGCGCGGCACGGCGTGCGCGGGGACGGAGGCGAGACCGGGCGCGGCGGCGGCCACGGCACTCGCGCCGAGGAAACCCCGTCGGGTCAAGGGCATGGACGTGCTCCTTCCGAGGACGGTTCGGGGCGGGGAGGGACCGGGCCGGGGCCGCGCCCCGGCCCGGTCGCGCCGGCGCGGTCAGCGCAGGTGTCCGGCGCCCGCGCGGTGGTCGACGAGGCCGGGCACGGCCCGCGGCCGGTCCACCCGGGTCCGCAGGACGGGTGTCCAGCCGGCCCCGGACCGGAGGATCTCGCCGGGCACCTGCGCGTTGTGGACGGCGACGAGGTCCGTCGGCGTGCCGTTGACGTAGTTGTCGGCGGCGCTGACCGGCGCCTCCTTCCACTTCTTCAGGATCGAACCGGCGCCCACCCCGGCCGGCAGGGTGAACGCGTTGTGCTCGGCGACGAGCTGGGACTCCATGCCGATGCCGTAGCTGTAGGAGTAGCCGTCGCCGGCCACGAAGTGGTTGTTGTACGAGTCCACCTGCCCGAAGCGGACGCGCGGGGCCCGCTCGACCAGGTTCCGGAACAGGTTGTGGTGGAAGGTGACCTTCAGATGTCCCCGGTCGACGGCGGCTGTGGCCGCGCTGTCGCTGTTGCCGACGAGGATCGTCTTGTCGTGGTCCTCGAAGACGTTCCAGGAGGCGGTGACGTAGTCGGCGCCCTTGACGATGTCCAGCTCGCCGTCGTGCTGCTGGTAGATGCGGCCGTAGTACGACGGCAGGGTGCTGTCCGGGTGGTCCCCGTCGGTGAACGTGTCGTGGTCCATCCACACATGGGTCGACCCGTGGATCACGGCGCTGTCGTACTCGGAGTTCCAGTTGCCGTCGGCGGTGTCGGTCGGGTCCCACTGCGGGAAGCAGTCGAGGGGGCTCTCGAAGGCCAGGTTGCGGACGATGACGTTGTCGACGCCCTTGATCTGGAGGCCGGCGCCCTGGAAGCCGGCGTTCCGGCCGATGCCGACGATCGTGGTGTTGGCGGGGACGTCCGCCTTGATGAAGGCGTCCTGGTGGGCGGCGGAGGCGCGGCGCAGGCCCTCGGGGCTGTCGTCGGGCTCGCCGTCGAGGTTCCTGGTCCGGCCCCAGACCGCCGGGTCGTAGGTCTTCAGATAGGTGCCGAGGTCGTACCCGGGCACGGCGAAGGAGGCGCAGCCCGGGCCGTCGGCGTCGATGGTGCCCTTCACCCGGACGATCTTCGGCGCGCTGCCGCCGTCGGCGAGGGCCGCCTTGAACTGCTCCCAGGTGGTGACGGTGTACACGTGGGCGGGGTCGGCGGCGGCCCCGCCGGTCGTCCCGGTCCCGTACGCCGCCCAGCCGTCTCCGGCGGGCAGCACCTGCCGGTCGGGCCCGGCATGGTGGGCGGTCCGCGCGGACGCGGTGCCGGTGACGGCGAGGACGAGGGCCGTGCAGCCGGCCAGTACGGAGATGACACGTTCATGACATATAGAGGTGCGCACTGTGGGGTCTCCTCAGGTGTGCGGGTGGCCAGGTGATCATGCGGGGGAACTCCGGGGGGCGCGGGGAACCGCGCGATCGGCCGCATCGGACCCGCAGCCCCCCACGGCGGCAACCACCCGAGCCGTCAGTGGTTCTTCTTCCAGTCGGCCTGCGCGGCGTTGAGCTGGCCGGCCAGCGTGTCCAGGAACTCCTTCGCGCTCATCTTCCCGAGCAGCAGCTTCTGGAAGTTCGGCTCGTTGCCGGCCTTGGAGATGGTGTTCCAGTCGGGCAGGTAGTAAGGCAACTGCACGATCTTGGTGTCGCGTCCGTTCAGCGCCTCGGCCGCCAGCTTCGTCGGCTCGGCCCGCCGGATCCACGCGTCCCCGGCCGCGTCGGTGTTCGCCGGGACCTGCCCCGCCGACTCGTTGAACTTGGAGTTCTCCTCGGCGGAGAGGGCGAACTCGATGAACTTCCAGGCGGCCGCCTTGTTCTTGCTCGGCTTGAACAGGCTGAGCCCGTCCACCGGGTTGGAGACCTGCACCCGGGTGCCGTCGTCCAGCGTGGGGTTCGGAACGCCCCGGAACCTGTCCTTGCCCAGTGCCTTGAGATGGTCCTGGTACGACCCCAGGTTGTGGCTCAGCATGCCGATCGTGCCGCTGTCCCACTGGGCGACCATCTTGGTGAAGTCGTTGTTCACGTCGGCGGACGGGGTGTCCTTCTTGTAGAGCGCGACGTACTTCTCGAGGGCGGCCACGTTCTCGGGGTCGTTGACGGTGGTCTTGTCGCCGTTCCAGAACGACGTGATCCCGGTCTGTCCGTACACCGCGTCGAGGGCCGGCGCGATGGCGCCCTCGCCGCCACGGATGGTGAAGCCGAACTGGTTCCTGCCCTTGTCCGTGAGCTTGTCGGCGGCCTCGTAGAACTTCGACCAGGTGGTCGGCGCGTCCAGGCCGGCCTTCTCGAACAGGTCGGTCCGATACCACAGCGTGCCGTTGTTCGCGGAGGTCGGCACCTGGTACAGCGTGTTCCCGCCGCCCGCCGCCTTGCTGACCTCGATCAGGTTCCGGCTCAGCTTCCCGTTCAGCGGGCTCTCGCGCAGCCGGCCGTCCAGCGGCTCCAGGGCGCCCTGGGCCGCGACCTCGGCGAGCATCGCGGTGCCCACGCCGCCGACGTCCGGCAGACCGCCGCCCTGGATGGCGGTGTCGTACTTGGACTGGGCGCCGGCCGCCGGGATGCCGACGTACCTGACCTTGATGTCCGGGTACTTGTCCTCGAAGTCGGCGATGATCTGCTTCCAGATGTCGGTGCGGACACCGCCGTTGTTGTCCCAGAAGGTGATCGTGCCCTTGCCGGAGCCCTCGCCCCCCTTGTCCCCGGCGCCGCCGCTGCCGTCGTCGCCGCAGGCGGTGGCGGTGAGCGCGAGGACGGAGCCAAGGGCGACGGTGAGGGCGGCGCGCCTGCTCCTGCGGATGCTTCTTCTCATGGGTCGGCTCTCTTCTGCTGGATCCAACGGGGACATGACGGTGTGGAGCTCAGTGGGGTGTGATCCGGAACCGGGTGAAGGCCGCCGTCCCGGCGGGTCCCGGTCCCTCGGGCGCGGTGGCGAACAGGCCGAGCAGGGCGCCCACCCAGCGCCAGGGGGTGGCCGCGAAGACGGGCCCGGACGGGCGGAGGCCGTCGCCGACGTCGTACCGGAACCGGCAGCGCGCCCCGGGGCCGGCCTCGATCCGCAGTCGCGCCCGCCCCTCGGGGGCGGGGCACGGCACCCCGGCGTCGCGCTCAGCGCCGGCGACCGCCTCCGCGAACCGGTGCACGAGCCGGACCGTCCCGTCGGGCCCGCGCTCCAGCCCGATCCAGGCGAAGGCGTCCCCGAGCACCGCGAGCCCTGCCCGCGCGCCCGGCTCGGTGCCGTCCAGGCGCAGCCCGACCTCGATCGTGCTCGGCCGGCCGGGCAGCCGCTGAGTGAGGACGTTCGGCAGTTTCCGCAGGTCGCGGACGTCGGCCGAGCGGAGGCAGGTGAGCCGCAACCCGTCCGCCGAGTGCTGGGTGGCCCAGCCGTCGCCCGGGTTGGCGGTCCACTGCCACTGCCGGCCGTACCGGCCGCCGGGGAAGTCGTCGTCGGTCGCCGGGGCGGCGGGCGGCTGCGGCGGGAGGTCCGGCCGCCGGTGCACGGCGACGGGGACGCCCTCGTCGCCGAGGACCGGCCAGCCTCCCCCGGGGCCCCAGCGCATCGGCTGGAGGTGGACCACCCTGCCGTAGGCGCCACGCTGCTGGAAGTGCAGGAACCAGTCCTCGCCGGCGGCGGTGCGCACCCAGCCGCCCTGGTGCGGCCCGTTGACGCCGGTGTCCCCCTGCTCCAGGACGATCCGCTCCTCGTACGGGCCGAAGAAGCCGCGCGAGCGGAACGCGCCCTGCCAGCCGGTCTCCACTCCCCCGGCGGGGGCGAGGATCCAGAACCAGCCGTCGTGCCGGTATAGCTTGGGCCCCTCCAGGGTGAACCAGCCGGGAATGCGGTCGCCGTCGACGATCACCTTGCCCTCGTCGAGCAGCGAGGTGCCGTCGGGGTGCATCCGGTGGCCGGTGAGGCGGTTCTTGACGCCGGAGCGGGACCTGGCCCAGGCGTGCACGAGGTAGGCCTCGCCGGTCTCGTCGTCCCACAGCGGGCACGGGTCGATCAGGCCCTTGCCCGGCTTGAGGAGGTGCGGGCGGCTCCACGGTCCCCTGATCGCCGGCGCGTTGACCTGGAAGACACCGTGGTCCGGGTCGCCCCAGAAGATCCAGAAGCGGTCGTCGTGGTGCCGGATGGACGGCGCCCAGACCCCGCCGTCGTGCCGGGGCCGGGCGAACTCCTCCTCCGGTTCGAGGCGTTCGAGGGCATGGCCGACGAGCGTCCAGTCGACCAGGTTCCGCGAGTGCAGCAGCGGCAGACCGGGGACGCGGCCGAAGCTGGAGGCGGTGAGGTAGAAGTCGTCGCCGACGCGGACGACGTCCGGGTCGGACCAGTCGGCGTCCAGCACCGGGTTGCGGTAGGTGGTCACTGGCTCACCGCCTTGCGGACCAGGGCCGCCGCCTCGTCGCGGGACGGCCGGCCGTCGGCGACGACGGTGACGATCCGGCGGACGACGGTCCCGCCGGGCGGGACGGTCAGCCGCTCGGTGTGCGCCAGGGAGGAGCCCACCCCGGGGTACTCGGCGGCCCGGACGAACCACGGGTCCCGGCGGGTCTCCCCGGTGGCGCCGGCGAAGACCAGCGTCCACCCTCCCCCACCCTCGGCTCCGCCCTGGCGGGGGGACCCCCGTCCGGCCAGCGCCAGCCAGTCGGCGCGGGTGCCGTGCACCTCCGACTCGCCCTCGCGGTCGGCGGTGAAGACCTTCGGGGCCCGGGACTCCTTGCGGGCCCGCCAGAAGAAGCCGCCGTAGGCCGCGCCGGGCCGGCCGTTGGTGGCGGGGCTGCCGATCGACAGCGGTCCGGGGGTGACGTTGGTGAGGGAGAAGGTGAAGTCCAGCGCCCAGGCGGTCCCGGTGAGCCCGGTGGCCGCGACGGTACGGCGCTCGCGCAGCAGCTCGGTCCCGGCGGCGGCCCAGCGCAGCTCCTCCACGAAGCCGTCGGGGTCGCGGAGCCGGAAGCCGGTGTGCCGCTGGGTGCCGTGGTTGTCGAGCTCGGTCGGCCCCCGGTCGCGGACGAAGGTCCGGCCGCCCCAGAAGTTGTGCCCCTCGACGTCGGGAACGGCCACGCCGACGCCGAGGTGGTGTGCGTGGTCGGCGGGGCTCAGCTCGGTGACCGCCGTGCCGGCCAGGGTGGTGACGGGGTGCAGATGGGGGCGCGGGGAGAGCCGGGCGGGCAGCTCGGGCCGGGTGGCGTAGCGGGCGACCGGGCGGCCCGCGACCCGCAGGACCAGGCTGTCGGGGGGCGTCATCGGGTGCTCACCTCGTTCGGCCGGGCCCAGGAGGCGCCCAGTTCGGAGTAGAGGGCGAGGGTGTCTGCCGCCGCCGCGACCAGGCCGTCGATGCCGGGCACGATCCGGCGGTGTTCGGCGGGCAGTGTGCGCCAGGCGTGTCCGGGGAGCGGCGCCGGGTCGGGGGCGGTGCGGACGGCCTCGACCACCCGCATGAAGGCGCCGGTCGCGTCCGGCGGGACCAGCAGCTCCGTGCCGTCGTCCAGGTGTGCGAGCAGGTTCTCCAGCAGGTCCGTGCGGTCGTACTCGGTCTCCTGCGGGCCGTGGCCGCTGCGCTGGAGCAGCACCCGGTCCTGCTTGTACCAGAAGGTGATCCGGCCGCTGCTGCCGTGCACCAGCAGGTAGGGCTCCCCGGGGTGTTCCGCGCACAGGGTCGCCGCGACCGTGACGGGTCCGCGCGGGGTGCGGACGCGGACGCACGAGGTGTCGTCGGACTCGATGGCGTTGGCGCGCAGCAGCTCGGTCTCGATGCCGGTGACGTCCTCGGCGCGGGTGGTGCCGAGCAGGGCGAGGCCGGTGGCGACGGTGTGCGCGAGGGGGTTGGTGAGCACCCCGTCGACCACGTCGGCGCCGTTCAGCCGGCGCCGGCCCGCCCACGGCGCCCGCCGGTAGTACGCCTCGTCGCGCGCCCAGGCCCCGGCCCCGCCGACCCCGACGACCTCGCCGATCGCGCCCTCGGCGAGGAGGCGCCGGATCGCGGGGACCGCGTGCGAGCCGAGCGACTGGAAGCCGATCTGGCAGGCCACCCCGGCCTCGGCGACCCCGTCGGCCATCCGCCGGAACTCCGCGTACGACGGTGCCGGCGGCTTCTCCAGCAGCAGGTGGGCCCCGCGCGCGGCGGCCGTGAGGGCCAGGCCGGTGTGGGTGGGGATCGGGGTGCAGACGACGGCGACGCGGGCGCCGGTCGAGTCCAGGAGCGCGCCGAGGTCGGCGGACTGCTCGGGGGTGCCGAGTCCGTCCGGGATCTCCTCCTCGGTCAGCGGGGTCAGCTCGCAGATCCCGGCCAGCCGCACGAGGCCGGCCGCCTGGAGCCGGCGGATGTTGTCCAGGTGCCGGCGGCCGTGGCCGCGCGCGCCCGCCAGGACGACGTCGACGCTCATCCCTTCACCGCCCCCGCGCTGAACCCGGTGATCAGCCACTTCTGGATGAAGGCGAACACGATCACCACGGGTACGGCCGCGACGATGCCGCCCGCCGCCAGGGCGCCCAGGTCCACGCTGTCCGCGCTCATCAGGGTGTTGAGACCGACCGGGATGGTCTGCTTGCTCTGGTCGGACAGGAACATCAGGGCGAACAGGAAGTGGTTCCAGGCGTGCACGAAGGCGAAGGAGCCGACGGCGATCAGTCCCGGCCGCAGGAGCGGGAGCACCACGATCCGGAAGGCGGTGAACCGGTTGCAGCCGTCCACCCAGGCGGCCTCCTCCAGGGAGTACGGCACGTTCCGGATGAACCCGCTGATGAGGATCATCGACAGCGGCAGCTGGAAGACGGTCTCGGCGATGATCACGCTGCCGAGGGAGTTGAGCATCGACAGCTTGGCGAAGATCTGGAACAGCGGCACCAGCAGCAGCGCGCCCGGCACGAACTGGGAGCACAGCAGGGCCAGCAGGAAGCCGCGCTTGAGGCGGAAGTCGAAGCGGGCCAGGGCGTAGCCGCCGGCCAGGGCGACCACGGTGGTGAGCACCAGGGTGGCGAGGCCGACGTAGACGCTGTTGGTGAAGTAGGTGCCGAAGCCGCGCTCGGTCCACACCTTCCCGAAGTGCTCGAACGTCATCGGCCACGGGACCAGCGAGGTGGAGCCGGCCGGGCGGAGCGCGAAGAGCAGGATCCAGTAGAAGGGGATCAGGGTGAACAGGAGGTAGACCGTCAGGGGGACGTAGATCTGCCAGCGCGGGACCTCGTCCCAGGCGCGGCGCCTCCTGCCGGGCCGGGCGGGCTCGGCCGCCACGCGCTCGGGCGCGGGAGCGATCTCGGTGATCATTTGGAGTCGCCTCCGAACTTGCTCAGCCGCAGGTAGACGATCGAGCAGAAGAGCAGGATCACGAACGCCACCGTGGTCAGGGCGGAGGCGTAGCCGAAGTCGTGGGCGTCGACGCTGGTGTTGGCGATGTAGAGGGGGAGGGTGGTGGTCTCCCCGGCGGGCCCGCCGCCCGTGAGGGTGTAGAGCAGGTCGACGTTGTTGAACTCCCACACCGCGCGCAGCAGCGTGGACAGCACGATGGCGTCCTTCAGGTGGGGCAGGGTGATGTGCCAGAACTGCTTGAGCCGGCTCGCCCCGTCGACCTCGGCGGCCTCGTACAGGTCACGGAAGACGGACTGGAGGTCCGCGAGGATGAGGATCGCGAAGAACGGCACCCCGCGCCACAGGTCGGCGACCACCGCCGCCGGGAACACCGTGGAGGTGTCCGACAGCCAACTGGTGCCGTAGGAGCCGAGCCCCGCGTCGGCGAGGTAACGGGTGATGCCCGTCTGGGAGTTGTAGAGCAGCACCCAGATGGCGGAGGTCAGCACGCCGGAGACGGCCCAGGGCGAGAAGACGAGCGCGCGCCCCAGTGCCCGCCCCACGAAGGTCTGGTTGACGATGAGCGCGAGGGCGAGGCCGAACAGCAGTTGCAGTCCGACTTCCACCACGACCCACTTGGCGCTGAAGGTCAGGGTGTCCCAGAACTGCGGGTCGTGGGCGAAGGCATGGGTGAAGTTGTCCAGGCCCGCGAAGCCGTTGCGCCACGGCTTGGTGGGGTTGTAGTCCCGCAGGCTGTAGTAGAAGACGCTGAGCACCGGGTAGGCGATGAAGCCCAGCATCAGCAGGGCCGCCGGGGCGATCAGCAGGTACGGCAGCCTGCGCGGGGTCGCGGAGGCACGGCGCCGCCGGGGTGGCGCGGGGGGTTTCGCCACGGCTGCGGCTTGGGCCATGACTGTTCTCCGTTCGCAAGGGGTCGATCACGGTGAGTACAGGAAGCGCTTGCTATATACACATGCGTGGGACGTGACGGGACGGGAGGGGGAGGTCAGCCGGCGTACGGGTCCGGCACGGTGCCCGGGCGGGCCAGGAACGCGAAGTCGCAGCCGCTGTCGGCCTGCGTGATCTGCTCGTTGTAGAGGGCGCCGTAGCCGCGCTCGTAGCGGGCGGGCGGCGGCGTCCACCCGGCCCGCCTGCGGTCCAGCTCCTCGTCGTCCACGTGGAGGTGGAGGCTGCGGGCGTCGACGTCCAGCGTGACGAGGTCGCCGGTGCGCACGAGGGCCAGCGGGCCGCCGACGTACGACTCCGGGGCGACGTGCAGCACGCAGGCGCCGTAACTCGTGCCGCTCATGCGGGCGTCGGAGATGCGGACCATGTCCCGCACGCCCTGCTTCAGCAGGTGGTCCGGGATCGGCAGCATGCCGTACTCGGGCATGCCCGGCCCGCCCTTGGGGCCGGCGTTGCGCAGCACCAGCACGCTGTCGGCGGTGATGCCGAGCGCCGGGTCGTTGATGGTGCGCTGCATGGTCCGGTAGTCGTCGAAGACGACGGCCGGGCCGGTGTGCTTGAGCAGGCGCGGCTCGGCGGCGATGTGCTTGATGACCGCGCCGTCCGGGCAGAGGTTGCCGCGCAGCACGGCCACCCCGCCCTCGCTCGCGACCGGGTTGTCCCGGGGCCGGATGACGTCGTCGTCGTGCACCCGCGCGCCGGCGAGCTGCTCGCGCAGGGTGTCGTGCGCCACCGTCGGCCGGTCCAGGTGGAGCAGGTCGGTGATCCGGGAGAGGAACCCGGGCAGACCGCCCGCGAAGTGGAAGTCCTCCATCAGGTACCTCCGGCCGCCGGGGCGGACGTTGGCGAGGACCGGGACCGTGCGGGCGATGCGGTCGAAGTCGTCCAGGGTGAGCCGGACGCCCGCCCGGCCCGCCATGGCGATCAGGTGGATCACGGCGTTGGTGGAGCCGCCCAGGCCGAGCACGGTGGTGACGGCGTCCTCGAAAGCCTCGCGGGTGAGGATGCCGGACAGCCCGCGGTCCCGGTGGACCAGCTCGACGGCGGCCAGGCCCGCCCGCGCCGCCATCCGGTCGTGCCCGGAGTCCACCGCCGGGATGCTGGACGCGCCCGGCACGGTCACCCCGAGCGCCTCGGCGGCGGCGGTGAGCGTGGACGCCGTACCCATCGTCATGCAGTGGCCGGGCGAGCGGGCCAGGCCGCTCTCCAGCTCGGCCATCTCGCAGTCGCCGATGAGGCCGGCCCGCTTGTCGTCCCAGTACTTCCACATGTCGGTGCCGGAGCCGAGGACCTCGCCGCGCCAGTGGCCCGGGAGCATGGGGCCGGCGGGCACGAACACGGCGGGCAGGCCGACGGAGGCGGCGCCCATCAGCAGCGCGGGCGTGGACTTGTCGCAGCCGCCCATGAGAACCGCGCCGTCGACCGGGTAGGAGCGCAGCAGCTCCTCGGTCTCCATGGCGAGCAGGTTGCGGTACAGCATGGGGGTCGGCTTCTGGAAGGTCTCGCTGAGGGTGGAGACCGGGAACTCCAGCGGGAAGCCGCCGGCCTGCCACACCCCGCGCTTGACGGCCTGGGCGCGGTCGCGGAGGTGGACGTGGCAGGGGTTGATGTCGGACCAGGTGTTGAGGATCGCGATGACCGGCTTGCCGAGGTGCTCCTCGGGCAGGTAGCCGAGCTGGCGGGTACGGGCGCGGTGGCTGAAGGAGCGGAGCCCGTCGGTGCCGTACCACTGGTGGCTGCGCAGCTCCCCGGGCTCCTTGCGGGGTGCGTTCATATGGACCACCCGGCGGCGATGGCGGCGACCTCGGCGCGCTCGTCCTCGGGCAGCGGCCTGCTCGGCGGGCGGACGTCCCGGCGGCACAGGCCGAGCGCGGCGAGGGCCTCCTTGACGACGGTGACGTTGTTGGCGTTGCCGTGCGCGGCGCGCAGTTCCTCGAAACGGCGGATCTGCTCCCAGACCTTCATGGCGGCCGGGTAGTCCCCGGCGCGCAGCGCCTCGATCATGTTCAGCGAGACCGCCGGGGCGACGTTGACCAGTCCGGAGGTGAAGCCGGTGGCGCCGGCGGAGAAGTAGGAGGGCGCGTACGGCTCGGCGAGTCCCGCGACCCACACGAAGCGTTCGAGGCCCGCGTCCCGGGCGAAGGCGGCGAACCGGGCGGCGTCCGGGACGGCGTACTTGACGCCGATGACGTTCGGGCAGTGGTCGGCGAGTTCGGCGAGCCGGGCGCCGGGCAGCTGCGCGTTGCGCAGGTACGGCACCACGCCCAGCTCCGGGACGGCCTCGGCGATGGCCCGGTGGTAGTCGACCCAGCCGGCCGCCGAGACGTAGGGGTGCACGGGCTGGTGGACCATCACCATCTGGGCGCCGAGGTCGCGGGCGTGCCGGGCGGAGGCGACGGCGGTGGGCAGGTCGTGCCCGATCCCGACCAGGAGGGCGGCCCGGTCGCCGGCCTCCTCGGCGGTCGACTCGGTGACGAGCCGGCGCTCTTCGGGGGTGAGGGCGTAGAACTCGCCGGTGTTGCCGCCCGGGGTGAGGGTCCTGATCCCGCCTTCGAGCAGGCGGCGCAGCAGGGCCCGGTGGGCGTCCCGGTCGACGGAACCGTCCTCGGCGAACGGCGTCACCGGGATGGCCACCACGTCGGCCAGGGCCGCCCGTTGGCGCTCGAACGTCACGCTGCTCATCTCTGGCCCTCCTCTGGGCGGGGCTCGGGGAACGCACGGCGTACGAAGGACGCGATGTGCGCGTGCAGGGCGCTCGCGGCGCCGTCGGCGTCACCGTCCAGCGCGAGCCGCAGGATCTCCCGGTGTTCGGCGGCCTCCCGCTCCCAGGACGGGTCGGCGGCCCAGGCCACGGCGGAGACGAGGGCGGCCTGGTCGCGGACCTCGTCCAGCATCCGGCCGAGCAGCGGGTTGCCGCACGGCAGGTACAGGGCGCGGTGGAACTCCCGGTTGGCCAGGGAGCGTTCGGCGGTGTCGGCGGCGGCGTCGGCGCGGGTCAGCGCGTCCCGTGCGGCGTCGAGGGAGGCGCCCCGCGCGACGGCCCGGCGCAGGGCCTCGGGTTCGAGCAGCAGCCGTACGTCGTAGACCTCGCGCGCCATGTCCGCGTCCACCATGCGCACCGTGACGCCCTTGTACTGGCTCATCACCACCAGGCCGGTCCCGGCGAGGGTCTTCAGCGCCTCGCGTACGGGGGTCTTGGACACCCCGAACTGCGCGGCGAGTTCCGTCTCCACCAGGGCCTGACCGGGCGTCAGCACCCCGGTCAGGATGCGGTGTTTGATCGCGTCGAGCACGTACTGCGTGCGGGACGGGATCGGGGTGGGCACAGAGGTCATGCGGCCCTCTCGGATCTCACATATCGCGTCTCATATATGACGTACGACGCGTTGAAGGTAGGAGGGGGCTCGGTTTTCGTCAATGGTTGTGACAAAGGAAGTCGTGCACCGGGGCTCATCGCACCGGTCAGACCTCCATCACCGCGTCGCAGTCCGGGCACACCAGGGACGCGTACGCGGCGGGGTACCACGGCTCCCCGGGGCGCGGCGTGCGGGGGGCCTTCGTCATGGCGAAGGTGTCCCTGCCGCACAGGGTGCGCGGGCCGGCGGCGTCGGGCCTGCCGGGGGCGGTGGGCGCCGCGTGCACCCTGCGGGGGAGCCGTTCCGCGCCGGGCGGCCCGGCCGCGGGGGTGCGCGCGGCCACCTGCTGTTCGCGCTCGTACAGGACGACGATCCCGCTCATGTCTCCACGGTAGGCGCGGCGGCCCGGCGCGGCCCGTTCACCCGCCGGTGGCGCCGGGCAGGCCGAGTTCACGGCCGCGGTAGAAGCCTTCGCGCTCCTCGGCGACGAAGGGGGCCATGGCCGCCCGCCGGCGCCCCTCCGCCTCGGAGGCGCGCCACGCGTCGCACGCCTCGCGGGAGGCCCAGAACGACACCCCGGTGATCTCCCGTCCGTCCTCGGACCAGTACGCGTAGGCCCGGTGCAGGCCCTGCGGCGCGGGCTCCGGGCGCCACGCCCGCTCGAAGTCCTCCAGCGTGCCCGGCTGAAGGCGGCGCGTCGTCACCCACACGTAGTGCTCCTGCATGGCGGCTCCCTCCGTACCCGTTCGGCTCGCCCCCTCCCAGGGTCACCGTAGGCCCGACGCGCCGCTTCCGCCGCCCGGCCGCCACCGTCCGGCCCGGGTCGGGACCGCCCGGGTCAGGACCGGTGCGGCCACCCGGGGTCCCGGCCGCTGAAGGCGACGGCCCGGTCCAGCGACGGCGCGTTCGCGGGGACCGGGACGACCGGGCCGAAGGCGCCGTTGCCGCGGCCGGGGTCGTCGGCCGCCGCGCGGAGGAAGGCGAGGGCCGAGTCGAGGGCGGCCGGGTCCGGGGCGTACTCCCGGCCGGTGGCGCGGGCCAGGTCCCAGCCGTGGATCACCAGCTCGTCGGCGACGACGGCGCCCGCGAGCGCACCCGGCAGGTCCACCCCGCCGGCGCGGGTGCCGCCGGTCCAGGCGGCCGGGTCCCGCCAGGCGTCGGCCAGCTCGTCCAGCGCCTTGGGCAGCTCCTCGCGCCAGCCGGGGCCGAGGTCCCGGGCGGCGGCGTCCGGGCGGGTGTCGGTGGTCGCGCCGAGGTCCTTGCGGGCGGCGTCCCGGAAGGCCACGGACAGCGTCAGCAGGTGGCCCAGCAGGTCGCGCACCGCGTACTGCGGGCACGGTGTGGCGGCGGTGAGCTGCTCGTCCGTCACCGATCCGGCGAGCCGCGCCACGATCCTGGCCTGCGGGCCGAGGTCCACCTGGGTCATGGTCACTCCTTCGGGGTCGTGCTCCGCGTACGAAGGGCTGACCGGCGGGCCCCGGGAAACTCATCGGTGCGGCGCAGCGGCTCCCACGGCGCGCGGCCGCCGCCGAGGCACCAGACGGCGATCACCGGGTCGCACAGCGCGCAGCCGAACGACGAGTCGTGCGCGAAGGGGATGATCGGGTGGCCCTTGAGCTGGTGGACGACGTCCCACGCGGTGTGCAGCAGCCAGCCGACGCCGATGAACGCCCACGAGTCCAGGCCCTTGAAGGCGACGCAGGTGGCGAGCGCCGTGAACGCGAACTCCCAGCCGCCGAGGCCGCCGCCGCTGAGGTAGGCGGCCCCCGCGCCGGCGACCATGACCGCGTTGAGGCGGCGCCGGTGGGGTTCCGGGACGAGGGACATGAGGGTGACGTAGAGCAGACCGACGAGAAGGGGGGCCAGGTAGCGCATGCGGTCGACGGTAGGTTTCCGGGCCCCGGCGCCCCAGGGGCTCCAGTGCCAGGTTCCGACGGATTGTCGCCGTCACGCCGGTGGCCGTCCGCCGTGTCTAGGTCACCTGCCCGATCCGCGGCCCCCCGCCTTAGGCCCACGATGAGCGGGCATGACGACTTCCTGGACCGTCGCCCGCGTGCTGCGGGACCGCAACGCGGGGCTGTGCCTCACCGGCCTGGTGGTATCCGCCTTCGGCACCTCCTCGCTGTGGCTGGCGTCGGGTGTGTGGGTGAAGGAGCTGACCGGCTCGGACGGGCTGGCCGCCCTGTGCCTGCTCGCGATGTGGGCGCCCGCCCTCGCCGGCCCGGCGCTCGGCACGCTCGCCGACCGGTTCCGCCGCAGGCCCCTGCTCATCACGGTGAACCTGGGCCTCGCGGCGCTGCTGCCCGTCCTGTTCGCCGTCGGCTCCCCCGGCCGCCTGTGGCTGCTGTTCGCCGTCCTGGTGGTGTACGGCGCGGCCGGCGCCGTCCACGACGCCGCCGAGTCGGCGCTGCTGACCGCGGCGGTCGGCCCGGAGCTGCTCGGTGACGTCAACGGGCTGCGGATGACGCTCACCGAGGGCATGAAGCTCGTCGCCCCGCTGACCGGGGCGGGCCTCTACGCGGCCTGGGGCGGCCCGGCCGTGGCCTGCCTGGACGCCGTCACCTTCCTGCTCGCCGCCGGGCTGTGCGGCCTGCTGCGGGTGCGTGAGGAGCGGCCCGTCCGGTCCGGCGACGGCTGGCGGAGGCAGACCACGCAGGGCGTCCGGCACCTGTGGGGCCACCCCGTGCTGCGCCCGCTGCTCCGGGCGGGCGGTACGGCGATGCTCCTGACGGCGCTGAGCGGCACCACGGTGTACGCCGTGGTGGACCGCCTCGGCCACTCCCCCGCGTACACCGGCGTGCTGTACGCCGCCCAGGGCGCCGGTTCTGTGGCGGCGGGGCTGCTGGCCGGGCCGGCGCTGCGCAGGCTGGGCGGGCGGCGGTTCGCGGCGGCCGGGATCGCGCTGACCGGGGCCGCGGTGGTGGCACGGGCCGTGCCGTGGGACCCGGTGGCCCTGGCCACCAGCGTGGCGTGCGGCCTGGGTCTGCCCTGTGTGCTGGTCGCCGCGCTGACGGCGGTGCAGCGGGAGACCCCCGGCCCACTGCTGGGGCGGGCGACGGCCACCGCCGGCACGCTGCTCTTCACCCCGAACGTGCTCGGCCTCGCCGTGGGGGCCGGCCTGGTCGAACTGGCCGGCCCCGGGCTGCTGCTGCCGCTGTACGGCTTGGCGCTCCTGCTGACGGCCGCGCCGCTGGCCCGGCGCACCGCGAGCGCGACCGGGTCCCCGGAGTGAGGGGGCCGCGCTCCACGGCCGTTCAGCGCGCCGCCAGTGCCTCCCGGACCGCCGCCAGGTCCGCGTCCGACGCCAGCCCGGCGTGGTACAGCCGCAGTTCCGTCGCTCCTTCGGCACGCGCGCGTGCCGCGTCCGCCGCGAGGGTGGTGGGGCTGCCGCCCAGCCCCGCGACGACCGTGAGGTTGGCGGCCAGCACCGTGCCCTCGCGCGCCTGGGCGGCGAAGGGCGCCAGCAGGGCCGTTCCGCCGGTGCAGGGCACCACCACGCCGTCGGCCAGGGACAGGATGTGGGCGGGGTCGACGCCCACGTTGGCGCCGCAGTGGTACGGGACCGGGTCGGCGTGCAGCAGGATCTGGAAGCCGTCCGGTGCGGCGGCGCGTACGGCGGTGACGGCCTCCTCCTGGAGGGTGCGGGCGGTGGTGTCGCGCCACGCGCGCGTGGCGGCCGCCGTGTCCCCGCCGAGCAGCTTCTCCACCGTCGGCCAGCCCTCGTCGTCCGCCGCGCCCCGCCACAGCGGCTCCAGCGCGCCGCGCACGGCCCCGGCCAGCGCGTCGGCGTCCAGTCCCCGCTCGCCGTAGCCGGTGCGGCAGGACGGGCAGAAGCACAGGGACATCAGGTACTGCCCGGCGTCCCCGAGGCCGACGCCTGCGGTCTTGTCGTGGGCGTGCAGGTGCTGGAGCCCGTACCAGCCGAGGGACTCCAGTTCGGTGCCGCGCGCGCCGGGGCGCACGGCGGCCTCGGTGGCCAGGTCGACCAGGTACGCGCGCGTGGCGGGCTGGGCGACGCAGGGGGCCCACGGGTAGCGGTCGCCGTAGGCGTTGACGACCGAGGTGTCCGGGTGTTCGGCGCCCAGGCGGGAGTTGTGGGCGAGGACGACCCAGGTGTGCACCTCCAGGCCGGCCGCGGCGAGGGCTTCGGCGGCCTCGCCGTGGGCGTTGCCGGGGGCCCAGCGGCCGGCGGGGTAGGGCCGCAGGCCGCGGCCCGCCCAGCGGTCGCCCGGCGGGTAGAGGACGGCCGCGTACTCGGCGGTGACGATGCGGTGGCGGGGGTGGCGGGGGGTGAGGGCGCGGGTGGAGTGGTAGGCGGAGGCCAGGGTCACCTGCTCCACACCGAGTCCGGCGATCCGCTCCGGGGCGGCGGGGTCCCCGTTGACGTCCCAGGGGTAGACGAACGCCGACGCCTTCACGCGTCCTCCCCCGGCAGGGCGTGGCCGTGCTCGCTCACGCGTCCTCCTCCAGCAGTTCGTAGCCGCGTTCGATGAGCCGGGCGAGTTGTTTGACGTGTTCCTCGGCGGGCTCGTGCAGCGGGGGCCGGACCTCGCCGACGTCGAGGCCGCGCAGCCGGACCCCGGCCTTGACGAGGGAGACGGCGTATCCGCGGCCCTGGGCGCGCAGTTCCACGAACGGGCGGTAGAAGCCGTCCAGGAGGCGGTGGGCGGTGGGCAGGTCGTCCGTCCGCAGGGCCCGGTGGAAGGCGAGGGCGATCTCCGGCGCGAAGCAGAACACCGCGGAGGAGTAGAGGGTGATGCCGAGGGCGCGGTAGGCGAGCTGGGTCTGCTCGGCGGTGGGCAGGCCGTTGAAGTACAGGAAGTCGCCGGGCACCTCGGTGCGGACCGCGCTCACGACCCGCTGCATGAGGTCGAGGTCGCCGAGGCCGTCCTTGAGGCCGATGACACCGTCGGTGCGGGCCAGTCCGACCACGGTCGCCGGGGTGAAGACGGCGTTGTCGCGCTGGTAGACGATGACGGGCAGGTCGGTGGCGGCGGCGACCTCCCGGTAGTGCCGCAGCAGGCCCTCCTGGCCGGCGAGCACGAGGTAGGGCGGCATGGCGAGGAGGCCGTCGGCGCCCGCACCGGCGGCGATGCGCGCGTAGCGGACGGCGAGGGCGGTACCGTAACCGGCGCCCGCGACGACCGGGACGCGCCCCTCGGCCGCCTCGACGGCCGCCTCGACGCAGGCCTCGAACTCCTCGGGCAGCAGTGCGTGGAACTCCCCGGTGCCGCAGCAGGCGAAGACGGCGGCGGCACCGGCCGCGACACCGTGGCGCACATGGGTGCGGTAGGCGTCCAGGTCGAGCGAGCCGCCGGGGCCGTAGGCCGTGACGGGGAAGAACAGCGGCCCGCGCGGATCGCTGAGCCGTTCGGTCAGAGGGGCTGGCGTCACGGACTCTCCCTTGAGACACGCCGGTACATGTTTCTGATCCACGTCCATATTTCTGAACGTGACCACGCTAAACGGCCGTGTCGCGGCGGGTCAAGCACGCAAACTCGCACGATCGGGAGCGAATTCCCCGACATCACGCGACACTTGACGGTGCCCGGTGAACTCTCTAGCGTGTCCACGTATGTGAATACTGGCCACAAGGAGAACCGAGGATGCCCGCTCCCCGCACGATCCTGCTCACCGGCGCCGCCGGCGGGCTCGGCACCCTGATGCGGTCCCTGCTGCCGGAGTACGGCTACACGCTGCGCCTGCTCGACGTGCGCCCCGTCGAGGGCGAGCCCGACGCGATCACCGCCGACCTCGCCGACGAGGAGGCGCTGCGCGAGGCCGTACGGGGCGTGGACGCGGTCCTGCACCTGGCGGGGATCTCCCTGGAGGCCCCGTTCGAGAAGATCCTCAGGTCGAACATCGAGGGCACCTACAACCTGTACGAGGCCGCCCGTCTCGCGGGCGTGCCGCGGATCGTCTTCGCCTCCTCCAACCACGCCGTCGGCTTCACCCCCGCCCCGCGCGCGGGCGAGCCGCTGATCCCCGTCGACACCCCGCGCCGCCCGGACACCTTCTACGGCCTGTCGAAGTCCTTCGGCGAGGACCTGGCCCAGCTCTACTGGGACAAGCACGGCCTGGAGACCGTCTCGGTGCGCATCGGCTCCTGTTTCCCGGAGCCCACCAGCGTCCGCATGCTGTCGGTGTGGATGAGCCCGGCCGACGGCGCCCGGCTCTTCCACGCGGCCCTGACCGCCGAGCGGGTCGGCCACACGGTCGTCTACGGCTCCTCCGCCAACACCCGCCTGTGGTGGGACCTGAGCACCGCGCGGGCACTCGGCTACGACCCCCGGGACGACTCCGAGCCGTACGCCGCGAAGCTCATCGCCGAGCAGGGCGAGCTGGACCCGGAGAACCCGGCCCACGGCCACCTGGGCGGGCACTTCGTGAACGACCCGCCGATCTGGCCGTACTGACGCTCCGCCGGCTCCCCGGGGGCACCGGCGGCCGGAAACGACCGTCTCCGCGCGCGGGCGGGCACCGAACGGGCCCGCCCGCCGCCGTGTCCGGGCATCCGCCGTGCCCGATCCCACCCCGCCCCGGACACCCGCGCAGGTCCGCGACGGGCACGGCCCGCGCGAAGCGGGCACAAGCGGGCAGTATCGGGCCCGCAACAGACCTGGTCAGCGCCGCGCGCCGACGGTAGAACTTCCCCCATGGGCCCGAACGGGCAGGTCCACAGGGAAGTGGGTGACGACATGACCACCAGGACGGCGGAAGAACGCCAGCGCGAGATCGTGCGGGCCGCCCGCGCCACCGGCTCCGTGGACGTCACCGCGCTCGCCGCCGACCTGGGCGTGGCCAAGGAGACCATCCGGCGCGATCTGCGCGCCCTGGAGGACCACGGCCTGGTCCGCCGCACCCACGGCGGCGCCTACCCGGTGGAGAGCGCCGGGTTTGAGACGACCCTCGCCTTCCGCGCCACCAGCCACGTGCCCGAGAAGCGCCGGATCGCCGCCGCGGCGGCCGAACTGCTCGGGGACGCCGAGACGGTCTTCGTCGACGAGGGCTTCACCCCCCAGCTCATCGCCGAGGCGCTGCCCAGGGGCCGGCCGCTGACCGTGGTCACCGCGTCCCTGCCGGTCGCGGGCGCCCTGGCGGAGGCCGACCAGGTCTCCGTGCTGCTGCTCGGCGGCCGGGTCCGTCCGGGCACGCTGGCCACCGTCGACCACTGGACGACGAAGATGCTGGCCGGCTTCGTGATCGACCTCGCCTACATCGGGGCCAACGGCATCTCCCGCGAACACGGCCTGACCACCCCCGATCCGGCGGTCAGCGAGGTGAAGGCGCAGGCCGTCCGGGCCTCCCGCCGCACGGTCTTCGCGGGCGTGCACACCAAGTTCGGCGCGGTCAGCTTCTGCCGGTTCGCGGAGATCGGCGCGCTGGAGGCGATCGTGACCAGCACCCTGCTCCCGGCCGCCGAGGCCCACCGCTACTCCCTGCTGGGCCCGCAGGTCATCCGGGTCTGATTCCGCGATCCGTCCCCCTCCAGGGGTGCTCCGCACCGTCGGGCGCCCCTTATGTCCCCCTTCCCCCCTTCCTCCAGGAGCGATCCATGCGCACCCCGAGCCGACGGAGGCCGCGAGCCACGCTCGCCCTGGCCGCCGCAGGGACGCTGCTCGCCCCGCTGCTCTCCGGCTGCTGGGCCGGTGCCGGCGGGACCGGTTCCGGCGGCGACTCCATCAACGTCCTGATGGTCAACAACCCGCAGATGACCGAGTTGCAGAAGCTGACCGCCGCCCACTTCACCAAGGACACCGGCATCAAGGTCAACTTCACGGTCCTGCCCGAGAACGACGTCCGCGACAAGATCAGCCAGGACTTCGCCAACCAGGCCGGCCAGTACGACGTGGCCACCCTGTCCAACTACGAGATACCGATCTACGCCCGCAACGGCTGGCTGCACGAGATGAACTCGTACGTCGCGAAGGACCCGTCGTACGACGAGCGGGACGTGCTCAAGCCGATGCGCCAGTCCCTCACCGGCGACGACGGCAAGCTCTACGGACAGCCCTTCTACGGCGAGTCGTCCTTCCTCATGTACCGCAAGGACGTGTTCGCGGCGAAGGGCCTGACCATGCCCGAGCGTCCCACCTGGCAGCAGGTCGCCGGCCTGGCCGCGCGGGTGGACGGTGCCCGGCCGGGCATGCGGGGCATCTGCCTGCGCGGGCTGCCCGGCTGGGGCGAGCTGATGGCACCGCTGACCACGGTCGTCAACACCTTCGGCGGCACCTGGTTCGACACGGACTGGAAGGCACGGCTGGACGCCCCAGCGTTCGAGAAGGCGACGAAGTTCTACGTCGGCCTCGTCCGCGAGCACGGCGAGTCCGGCGCCGCCCAGTCCGGCTTCGCCGAATGCCTGAACAACATGACCCAGGGCAAGGTCGCCATGTGGTACGACGCCACCTCCGCGGCCGGACTGCTGGAGGCGGCCGGCTCCCCGGTCAAGGGCAAGCTCGGCTACGCCCCCGCCCCCGTCGAGCGCACCGCGTCCTCCGGCTGGCTCTACACCTGGGCCTGGGGCATCCAGCAGGCGTCCCGCAACCCCGACAAGGCCTGGAAGTTCGTCTCCTGGGCGTCGGGCAAGGGGTACGAGCGGCTGGTCGGCGAGACCAGCGGCTGGTCGAACGTCCCGGCGGGCAAGCGGGCGTCGACCTACACCAACGCCGACTACCGCGAGTCGGCCGCCGCGTTCCAGGAGATGACCAAGGAGGCCATCGAGAGCGCCCGGCCGAACGACCCCGGGGTGCAGCCGCGGCCCGCGCCCGGCATCCAGTTCGTCGGCATCCCCGAGTTCACCGACCTCGGCACCAAGGTCTCCCAGGAGATCAGCGCGGCCATCGCCGGACGCCAGTCCGTCGACGCGGCCCTGAAGAAGTCTCAAGCACTCGCCGAGAAGATCTCCAAGGAGTACGAGGGACGATGACAGCGACGACCACGGCCCCCCTCGCGGCCACACCCGCACGCACGGTCGGCCGGCCCCCGGCCCGGCTGCGCGCCTGGGCCACCCGCGCCCCGCTCCTGCCGGCCCTCGTGTTCATGATCGTGGTGACCCAGCTGCCCTTCGTGGCCACGCTGGTGATCTCCTTCTTCGACTGGAACGCCCTCTACCCCAAGGCCCGCCGCTTCACCGGCCTGGACAACTACCGCCAAGTGCTCACCGACGCCGGCCTGCGCCACTCGGTGTGGACGACCGTGCTGCTCACGGCGGCCGTGGTGCTGGCCAGCCTGGTCATCGGGCTGGCGCTGGCACTGCTGCTGGACCGGCGGTTCCGCGGCCGGGGCATCGTCCGCACGCTGCTCATCGCGCCCTTCCTGGTGGTGCCGGTGGCCGCCGCGCTGCTGTGGAAGCATGTGCTCTACAACCCCGAGTACGGCTTGCTCAACGGGTTGCTGCACTATGTGGGCGGGCCACAGCCGGACTGGGTCTCCCGCACCCCGCTGCTCGCGGTCGAGGCCTCCCTGGTATGGCAGTGGACGCCGTTCATGATGCTGATCCTGCTGGCCGGGCTCCAGAGCCGGGACCAGCAGCAGATCGAGGCCGCGCGGGTCGACGGCGCGAGCGACTGGCAGATCTTCCGCCACCTGACCCTGCCCCACCTGCGCCGCTACCTGGAACTGGGCGCGCTGCTCGGGTCGATCTACATCGTCCAGAACTTCGACGCGGTCTTCACGATCACCTCCGGTGGCCTGGGCACGGCCAACCTGCCCTACACCGTCTACCAGAGCTTCTACCAGGCCCACGAGAACGGCCTGGCCTCGGCCGCCGGCGTCCTGGTCGTCATCGGCTCGATCGTCATCGCGACCTTCGCCCTGCGCGTGGTGTCGTCCCTGTTCCGCGAGGAGGTGTCCCGCGCATGACCGCCGTACTGCGTCGTAACGGACTCGGCCTGGTGGCCTGGCTGGCCGGCATCGTCTTCTTCCTGCCCATCGCGTGGATGGCCCTGACGTCCTTCCACTCCGAGGCGGACGCGGCGACCAACCCGCCGTCCTTCACCGCCTCGCTGACGCTCGACGGCTACCGCGAGTTCTTCGGCACCGGCGGCGGGGCGAGCCCGTGGCCCGCGCTGGTCAACTCCACGGTGGCGTCGGTCGCCTCGACGCTCCTGATCCTGCTGCTGGCCCTCCCGGCGGCCTACGCGCTGTCGATCCGGCCGGTGCGGAAGTGGACCGACGTCCTGTTCTTCTTCCTGTCCACCAAGATGCTGCCGGCCGTGGCGGGCCTGCTGCCGGTCTACCTCTTCGCCAAGAACGCCGGGATGCTCGACAACATCTGGCTCCTGGTCGTGCTGTACACCTCCATGAACCTGCCGATCGCGGTGTGGATGATGCAGTCCTTCCTCGCCGAGGTGCCGGTCGCGGTCATCGAGGCGGCGCGGGTGGACGGCGCCCGGCTGCCGGTGATCCTCGCGCGCGTGGTGGCCCCGATCGCGCTGCCGGGCATCGCCGCCACCGCCCTGATCTGCTTCATCTTCAGCTGGAACGAACTGCTGTTCGCCCGGGTCCTGACGGGCGTGATCGCCGAGACCGCCCCCGTCTTCCTGACCGGCTTCATCACCAGCCAGGGCCTGTTCCTGGCCAAGGTGTGCGCCGCGTCGCTCGTCATCTCCCTGCCGGTGCTCGCCGCGGGGTTCGCCGCCCAGGACAAACTGGTCCAGGGCCTGTCGTTGGGAGCCGTGAAATGAAGGCCGCCGTCATCGAGTCCGTGGGCCGAGCCGTCGTCACCGAGGTGCCCGACCCGACGCCGGGCCCCCGCGATGTGGTCGTCGAGGTCGCGGCCTGCGGCCTGTGCGGCACCGACCTGCACATCCTTCAGGGCGAGTTCGCGCCCAAGCTGCCGATCGTCCCCGGGCACGAGTTCGCGGGCGAGGTCGTCGGCGTCGGCACCCAGGTCACCGAGGTGGCCGTCGGCGACCGGGTGGCCGTGGACCCCTCGCTGTACTGCCACGAGTGCCGCTACTGCCGCACGGGCCACAACAACCTGTGCGAGCGGTGGGCGGCGATCGGCGTGACGACGGCGGGCGGCGCGGCACGGTACGCGGTGGCGCCGGTCGCCAACTGCGTGAAGCTGCCCGACCACGTCCGCACCGAGGACGCGGCCCTGGTGGAGCCCCTGTCCTGCGCGGTGCGCGGCTACGACGTGCTGCGGGCCCGCCTGGGCGCCCACGTGCTGATCTACGGCTCCGGGACCATGGGCCTGATGATGCTGGAGCTGGCCAAGCGGACCGGCGCGGCGAGCGTGGACGTGGTCGACGTCAACCCGGCCCGCCTGGAGACGGCCCGGCTGCTCGGCGTCTCGGGGGCCGCGGCGAACGCCGACGAACTGGACCGCCCGCGGGGCTGGGACGTGGTGATCGACGCGACCGGCAACGCGGCGGCGATCCAGGACGGCCTGGACCGGGTCGCGAAGGCGGGCACGTTCCTGCAGTTCGGGGTGGCGGACTACGCGACCCGCGTGACGATCGACCCGTACCGGATCTACAACCAGGAGATCACGATCACCGGCTCCATGGCGGTGCTGCACAGCTTCGAGCGGGCGGCCGAGCTGTTCGCGAACGGCGTGCTGGACCCGGGCGTCTTCATCAGCGACCGGATCCCGCTGGAGCGGTACCCGCAGGCGCTGGAGCAGTTCGCGGCGGGGGTGGGCCGGAAGATCGTGGTGGTGCCCTGAGCCGATGGGGGGCGGGACCCTGAGCCGATTAGGGGGTGGGTAAGGGAACGGTAAAGCGGTGTCGTTCGTTCTCCCGGCATGACAGCTATGACCCCTGGCTCGAACATCCCTCTCCCGGCCGCGCGCGTGACCGTGGACGTCTCCGCTCCGGTGCGGCTCGACGTGTCGGGCCTGCTGCTCACCGGTGACGGCAAGGTGCGCTCCGACGACGACTTCATCTTCTACAACCAGCCCACGGGGCCCGGCGTGGCGTACCGGTCGGGAGGCGGTACGGCGCCGGACGCGGTCACGGTCGACACGGCCGCCGTGCCGCCGGAGATCGAGAAGATCGTCGTCACCGCCAGCCCGGACGCGGCCGGCCAGACCTTCCGGGGCATCGAGCCGACGGCCACGGTCCGGGACGCCGACGGCGGTGCCGTGCTGGCGACGTTCACCCCGCCGCAGCTCGGCGACGAGACCGCGCTGGTGGTCGTGGAGATCTACCGCCGGGGCGACCAGTGGAAGGCGCGGGCCGTCGGGCAGGGGTACGCCAACGGGCTCGCGGGCATCGCGACCGACTTCGGCGTGACGGTGGAGGAACCGGCCGCGGCTCCGGCCGCACCGGCCGCACCGCCGCAGCCGGCCGCACCGCCGCAGCCGGCCGCCGCCCCTGTGGCCGCTCCCCCGCAGCCGGTGGCACCGCCGCCCGCTCCCGCGCCGGGCGCCGGGAAGATCAACCTGGACAAGGGCCGGGTCAGCCTGCAGAAGAACCAGACGGTGTCCCTCATCAAGGGCGGCCGGCCGCTGCTGTCCCAGGTGCGGATGGGCCTCGGCTGGGAACCGGCGTTCCGCGGCAAGGACATCGACCTGGACGCCTCGGTCATCGCCTACGGCCCGCAGCGCAACCACATCGACAGCTGCTACTTCGGCAAGCTGACGATCCTGAACGGCGCGATCCGGCACTCCGGGGACAACCTGACCGGCGAGGGCGGGGGCGACGACGAGGTCATCACGGTCGACCTGGGCCGGCTGCCCCAGGAGGTCACCGGTCTCGTCTTCACCGTGAACTCCTTCTCCGGGCAGAAGTTCACCGAGATCGCCAAGGCGTACTGCCGTCTGGTCGACGCCTTCTCCGGCGAGGAGCTGGTCCGCTTCGACCTCACCGGCACGGAGGCCCGGACCGGCGTGTTGATGGCCAAGCTCATCCGCCAGTTCTCCGGCGAGTGGGACATGACGGCGCTGGGCGAGTTCGTGAAGGCCCGCACCGTACGGAACATGGTGGAGCCGGGGGCACGGGCTCTGTAAGCCCGCGGCGACGGTGGCGCGCGGGCCCGCGGCGGTGTGCGGCGGGCCCCCGCGCCGGGCCGGCCACGGCGGCGCCTCAGCCGGCCCGCAAGCCCTCCGTCAGCAGCTCCAGGTACCGCCGGATCTCCCGCTCCCCCGCCCCGGCGAGCTCCGCCGCCGAGGTCACCCCGTGGGTCAGGCGCAGCACGTCGATCGGCTCCACGTCCCGGCGCAGCGTGCCCTCCGCCTGCGCCGCCTGCACCAGCCGGGTCACCGCGCCGTGCACCACGGTCCCGCACGCCGTCAGCGCCGCCGCGCCGCCGTGCTCCGTCACCGCCGAGCCGAGCAGGGCCCTCATCCCCCGCACCTGGAGGGAGCCCACCGCCAGCTCGTACAGCCACTCCCCGAGCGCCTCGCCCGGCGGCCGTTCACCCGCCAGCTCGTCGGCGCGTACCCCGAACGCCTCGATCCGGTCCACGTACGCCGCCTCCAGCAGCGCCTGCCGGGTCGGGAAGTGCCGGTAGAGGGTGCCCGAGCCGACACCCGCCCGCTTGGCGATGTCGTCGAGCGACGCGTTCTCCCCGTGCTCCGCGAAGGCCTCGGCCGCCGCCTTCAGCAGCCGCGCGTAGTTGCGCCGGGCGTCGGCGCGCATGGGCCTGCCCTGCGTCATCCACTCACTCCTCGCGAACCGGGGACCGTCTCCGCAGGGTATCCGGCGCAGGCGTCCCGGCGCCGGTCCCGGCGGGAGGCACGCAGCGGCACGCTCGCGCCCCGGACGCGGCGGGAGACGCCGTGCGGTGGGACGGCGGCGGCCCGGCGTGGCATCCCCACGCCGGGCCGTCGCTCAGCGCCGACAGGAGTTCGACGACAGGACCTAGCGGACCTGCCGCTTCCAGGGACCGGTGATGGCGAGCATGATGCCGGGCGTCTGGATGTTGGCGAAGAGGGTCTTGCCGTCGGGCGAGAAGGTGACGCCGGTGAACTCGCTGTACTCCGGCGCCTCGGCGGTGCCGATGTTCAGCTCGTTGCGGGCGATCGGGTACGTCCGGCCGCTGTCGGTGGCCCCGAACAGGTGCTGGACGCCCTCGCCGTCCTCGGCGATGACCAGGCCGCCGTACGGGGAGACGGTGATGTTGTCGGGGCCGTCGAAGGCGCCGTCCTCCGCCGGGTCGGGGTTCACGCCGAGCAGCACCTTCAGCGTCAGCGTGCGGCGCTTGGGGTCGTAGAACCAGACCTGGCCGTCGTGCTGGACCGGGCTCTCCTGGCGGGCGTAGGAGGAGACGACGTAGACGCCCCCGTCACCCCACCACATGCCCTCCAGCTTGCGGGCGCGGGTGACCTGGCCGTCGGTGAACTGCTTGCGCACCGAGACGGTCCTGGCGTCACGGTCGGGGACGTCCACCCAGTCGACGCCGTACACGGTGCCGATCCTGGTGGCGCGGGACAGGTCGTCCACGAACTTGCCGCCGGAGTCGAAGCACTTGAACGCCTGGAGCACGCCCGCGTCGTCGGCGAGGGTGCGCAGCTTGCCCCGGCCGTGGCGGAAGCCCTCCGGCGGGGTCCAGCGGTAGAACAGGCCGTTGGGGCCGGAGGCGTCCTCGGTGAGGTAGACGTGGCCGCGCTTGGGATCGACCACGACGGCCTCGTGGGCGTAGCGGCCCAGCGCCTTGACCGGCTTGGGGTCGCGGTTGGCCCGGCGGTCCTCCGGGTCGACCTCGAAGACGTAGCCGTGGTCCTTGGTGAAGCCGTTCTTGCCGGCCTTGTCCTCGGTCTCCTCGCAGGTCAGCCAGGTGCCCCAGGGGGTGCTGCCGCCGGCACAGTTGGTGGCGGTGCCGGCGATGCCCACCCACTCGGCGACCTCGCCGCCGTGGCGGACCTCGACGACGGTGCAGCCGCCGGCCGCCGCCGGGTCGTAGACCAGGCCCTCGGTGAGCGGCACCGGGTGCGGCCACTGGGCGCGGGCGCCGGCCAGCTCGTGGTTGTTGACGAGGAGGGTGGTGCCGCGTGGGCCCTCGAAGGTGGCCGTGCCGTCGTGGTTGGACGGGGTGAACTCGCCGGACTCCAGCTTGGTCCTGCCGCTGTACGTGATGATCTTGTAGGAGAAGCCGGCGGGCAGGGCGAGGATGCCCTTGGGGTCGGCGATCAGCGGGCCGTAGCCGACGCCGTGGTGGTGGCCCCCGTGCGCGGACTCGGCCTCGGCGCTCCCGGCGTCCGTGGCGGCGAGGGCGTTCGGCGCGGTGGCGAGGGCGCCGACGCTGCCCGCCAGGGCGACCCCGGCACCGGTGATCGCGGATTTCCTGGCGAAGTCCCTGCGGGTGAGCGACATGGTGTCTCCTGTGACGACGGTGATAGTGCCGTGGAGGGTGGGGGCCTCGGTTCGGCGCACACGCTCCCGCCCACTCGTGAACGCGAGTTGAACGCCGGACTACTACACCGGTCCTTGTTCAAGAATCCGTACGCACTACCCCATCGCCAGCAAAAGGCACCGGCCCGGCCCGCGACCGGCCGGGCTCTCAGCCCCCGTGCTGGGAGCGCGCCTTGAACGCCGCCTTGCGCGCCTGCTTGGCCACCTTCTTGTCCGGGTGCAGCCGCCCCATCGCGTCCAGCACCTCGGCGGTGGCGGGGTGCTCCACCCGCCAGGCCGCCGCGAAGAACCCGCTGTGGTGGGCGGCCAGCCCCTCCACGAGGGCCTGGAGCTCCTCGGAGTTGCCCTCGGCCGCCAGCTGTGCGGCCAGTGTGTCGACGGTCAGCCAGAACACCATGTCCTCGGAGGGTGCCGGCACCCCGGCGGCACCCCGCTCGCTCAGCCACACCCGGGCGAGACCGCCCAGCTCGGGGTCGTCCAGCACCTCGCGCAGCGCGGGTTCGGCCTCCGCGCCGACCAGCGACAGCGCCTGCTGGCAGCGGAGCCTGCGCAGCGGGGCCCCGGCGTCCGCGCCGCGCGCCGCCGCCAGCAACTCCCGTGCCGCCGCGAGCGGTTCGCGCCGGGCCAGCCACTGCTCGGTCTCGGCCCGGGCGGCGGACTGGCCGAACCGGGCGGTGCCGTCGAGCAGGACGTCCGCGCCCTTGTCGGCCAGGTCACCGACGGCCGGCGCCTCGAACCCGGCCTCCAGCAGCCGTGCCCGCAGCCCGTACACGCCGAGCGGGGTGAGGCGGACCATGCCGTAGCGGGCGACGTCGGTGTCGTCCACGGTCGCGGCGGGCTCCTCGTCGGTGTCGGCCATCAGCGCCTCGTCCACCGGCCGGTAGTCCACGAGTCCGACCGGCTCGAGCACCCGGAACTGGTCGTCCAGCCGCATCATCGCGTCGGAGACCTGCTCCAGGACGTCGTTGGTCGGCTCGCCCATGCCGTCGGGCACGAGCATGGAGGCGGCGAGGGCGGGCAGCGGGACGGTGCCGTCGCCGGGGCCGTCCTCACTGACGGTCACCAGGTAGAGGTTGCCGAGGACGCCGTCGAGGAACTCCGCCTCGGCCTGCGGGTCCCAGCCGAGTGACGAGAAATCGACCTCGCCGCCCTCGTCCAGCGCGTCGACCAGGCCGTCCAGGTCGGGGACGGCCGCGTCGGCGATCACGGTCTCCAGCGCGGCCAGCCACACGGTGAGCACGTCCCGCGGGGCGCCGCCGGTGAGCAGCCCCAGCTCCTCGCCGGCCCGCACGGTGCCGGCCTCCTCGTCCACGATCTCGACCAGACCGGCGTCCACGGCGATCCGCCAGGCCTCGCTCGCGCAGGCGGCGGCGTCGTCACCGCTCAGTCCGAGCAGTTCCACGGCGGCCGGCAACTGCTCCTCGGCCAGCCCGCCGCCGGCGTCGACGCGGGTGCCGGGCCCGGCCCAGCGGGCGAGACGGGCCGCGCGGGAGAGCAACGGCGTGGACAGCGCGGCGCGCGCCAGCTCCGCTTCGGGATGCAGCCGTACGGGCGGCAGGGGGGAGCTGTCTGACATCGGCTGGTTCTCCTCGGACCGTGAACGGACTCAGCCGCTCAGCCTAGACGGATTTCCACCCATGCCGCCCGGTTCATCTCACCGTAAGCGGCCGTCCATGGCCGAAACCTTGACAACTCCGGGGGCCAGGCAGGAGATTGACGCGCGTAGAAGTGGGGGGACAACTGTTCACTCGGCTCTCTGCTTGTCACACAGGGCCACCACCCCCACACGCTCCCGTTCCACCCTCGTCCCGGCGCATCGTCACGTCCCCGGAGGGATCCCTTGCCGAGCAGGTCTTCCGCGCGCCTCGCCGCGTTCACCGTCGCCGCCGTCTGCAGCGCGGCCTCCGCCGTCGCCCTCACCTCCCCCGCGCACGCCGACTCGGTGCGCGTCCACGACATCCAGGGCACGACCCGGATATCCCCGTTCGCCGGGCAGAAGGTGACGGACGTGCCCGGCATCGTCACGGCCACGCGCACGTACGGCTCCTCCAAGGGGTTCTGGCTCCAGGACCCGACCCCGGACGACAACCCGGCCACCAGCGAGGGCGTGTTCGTCTTCACCAGCTCCACGCCGAAGGTCGCGGTCGGTGACGCGGTGAAGGTGACCGGTACCGTCTCCGAGTTCGTCCCGGGCGGCGCCTCCTCCGGCAACCAGTCGCTGACGGAGATCACCAAGCCGGTGATCACCACCGTCTCCACGGGCAACGCGGTCCCCGCGCCGGTCGTCGTCGACGAGGACGCGGTGCCGGACGCGTACGCGCCCACCGGCGACGCCGCCGCCGCCAACTCGATCAACGGCCTCCCCCTGGACCCGTCCGCGTACGCCCTGGACTACTACGAGTCCCTGGAGGGCATGAACGTCCAGGTCGCCGACGCTCGCGTGGTCACCGCCACCGACCCGTACAGCGAGCTGTGGGTCACCGTGAAGCCGTGGGAGCACCGCAGCCAGCGTGGCGGCACGGTCTACGGCTCCTACGACTCCCAGAACACCGGCCGGCTCCAGATCCAGTCGCTGGGCCCGACCGCCGGCTTCCCGAAGGCGAACGTCGGCGACACGCTGGAGGGCACCACCACCGGCCCGCTGGACTTCAACCAGTACGGCGGCTACACCCTCGTCGCGAGCGAGCTCGGCACGCTGAAGAGCGCGGGCCTGGAGCGGGAGACGACGCGGAGGCAGTCGGACCGCGAGCTGGCGGTGGCGACCTACAACGTCGAGAACCTCGACCCGTCGGACACCACCTTCGACCAGCACGCCTCCGCGATCGTGCACAACCTCCAGTCGCCGGACATCGTGTCCCTGGAGGAGATCCAGGACAACAACGGCGCCACGGACGACGGCACGGTCGACGCGGACCGGACGGTGACGAAGCTGATCAACGCGATCGTCGCGGCGGGCGGCCCGCGGTACGACTGGCGCTCGGTCAACCCGGTCAACGACCAGGACGGCGGCGAGCCCGGCGGCAACATCCGCCAGGTGTTCCTGTACAACCCGGAGCGGGTGTCCTTCACGGACCGCGCGGGCGGCGACTCGACCACCGCCGTCGGCGTCACCAAGGTGCGCGGCAAGGCCCAGCTGACGGTGTCCCCGGGCCGGATCGACCCGGCGAACGCGGCCTGGAACAACAGCCGCAAGCCGCTCGCGGGCGAGTTCGTCTTCCGCGGCAAGACCATCTTCGTGATCGCGAACCACCTCAACTCCAAGGGCGGCGACCAGGGGCTGGCCTCGCAGTACCAGCCGCCGGTGCGCAGCTCGGAGATCCAGCGGCACGCCCAGGCGACCGAGGTGAACGCGTTCGTCAAGGACATCCTGTCCGTGCAGAAGAACGCGGACGTCATCGCGCTCGGCGACATGAACGACTTCGAGTTCTCCGAAACCGCGCGGATCCTGGAGGGCGACGGCGAGCTGTGGTCGGCGATCAAGTCGCTGCCGAAGAGCGAGCGTTACACCTATGACTACCAGGGCAACCAGCAGGTCCTGGACCAGATCCTGATCAGCCCGGCGATCCGCCGCGGCTGCGACTTCGAGTACGACAGCGTGCACATCAACTCGGAGTTCAGCGACCAGATCAGCGACCACGACCCGCAGGTGCTGCGGTTCCGTCCGTGACACGGCGGCGGGACCGGCCCGGCTCCACGCCCGGCCGGTCCCGCCGTCCCGTGCTCACCGGCAGCGGTCGATCCGGCGCCAGGCCACGGCCACGCCGAGGACGGCGGCGCCCGCCGCGCCGATGATCAGGGCCTGCCGGGGGTGCCGCATCGCGGCGCTCACGGCGGACCGCACCGGGCCCGGGACCCGCGTGTCGTGCTCCGCGGTGCGACCGGCGTGGGCCGCCCGGTCCCGCAGGGCGTGCCGGCCGTGTCCGGCCTGCTCCTGCACCAGGTGCCCGGCCCTGGTCATCCGTTCCTGCGCGGTGTGGCCGGCCCGCGCGGCACGGTCCTGGACCACGTGGCCCGCCTTGGCCGCCCGGTCCTGCACGCCGTGCCCCGCCTGGGCGGCGCCGGCGCGCAGCTGGACGGTCATGGCGCCGGCCTTGTCCCTCAGGTCGGCGGCGCGTGCCCGGGCCCGGCCCTTCACATCGACCCGGTCCACCAGCTGGGCGACGGTGTCGCCGAGCTGGCTCCGGGTCTGTTCGATCTGCCGTCGCAGCTCGTCGGGGCCCTTGGCGCCCGAGCCGTGCGCGTTCCTGTGCGTCATCGGTGTGCCCTTTCCCTGATGGCGTCGACGTCCGCCCTGACACTGCCGAGCGTCCTCTCGGGCGTGGGCGGGGCGGCACGGCGCAGCTGGGCGCGGCCGGTCGCGGCCAGCAGGCCGGCGACGGCGAAGAACACCGCTGCCACGATGAGCGCCGCCGCCCACACGGGCAGCGCCAGGGAGAGGGCGGCGGCGGCCGCTCCGGCCAGGGTGATCAGCCCGACGTAGCCGACGGCGCCGGCGGCGCCCAGCATGCCGCCGCCGCGTCCGGCTCGGCGTCCTTTCTCGGCCAGCTCCTCCTTGGCGAGGGCGACCTCCTGCCGCAGCAGCCGGGAGAGCTGTTCGGTGGCCCGGCCGACGAGTTCGCCCGTGGAGGGGTGCCCGTCGGCCGCGGGCCTGGTGTGCGGGGTCACGGTCACGGCGTTCCGCCTCCTCTCAGTGCGGAACTGCCGGGTACCCGGGCCGAAGGTCGTTAGCCCTGCCCGGTGCCGCCGGGTCCGCGTTCGCCGAGACGCGCGAGTTGGGACTGGAACCAGTCCAGGCGCGCCTGCAACAGGGCGGCCTCGGCGACGAGTTCGGGCACGCCCGGCTCGCCGCCCGCTGTCAACCCGGGGGCGGGGGCGCCACCGGCGGCGCCCGCGATCACCCGGAGCCCGTGCCCGGCCAGCCGGGCGAACCCCGCGAGCGAGACCGGCGCCCGCCCGCGCACGCAGCCCGCGCAGACGGGTGCGAGGACCCGCCAGCCCGGCCGGCCCCAGCCGGCGTCGGCCAGCGCGACGGCTGCGGCGCCGCAGCCGCAGGGTCCGGCCGTGGCCGTGCGCACCCGCTGCCGGGCGGAGCGGAAGCCGCGTTCGAAGCGGATGTAGGCGCCGAGGACGGAGACCTCCAGCAGGACGGCCGCGCGGTGCTCGGCGGTGCACAGCAGCGCCTCGGCCGCCGCCCGGTCGTGCACGCAGTGGAAACCGCAGTCGCACCGGCGGGCCGGCGGGCGGTGCCGGAAGCCGTAGACGCAGGAGGCGTCGTCCAGGACGCCGTACGGCAGCGCGCCGCCGAGCGACACACCGGTGAACCCGGCCCGGGTGCCGTCCTGGGACAGCACCGGGTGGGCGATCTTGTAGCCGGTCGGCGGCTCCGTCGGGCGTTCCGCCGGGAGCCGCAGCCTCATCGGGCGGCCGGGACCTCTTCGCGGACCGGCCCGGCCGGTTCGGCCGCGTCCGTGCGGACGGTCTCCTCGGGGACCTGCGGCTTCTCCTCCCGGACGGCCGGCCGCTCCTGCGCGACCCCGGTGGCCAGTGCCTTGCCGAGCTTCATGGCGCCTCCCATGACAGTCGTCGGTGACCCTCCGCCCATAGTGACCCATGATGCGCCGAGTTGGACACAGGGCCTCGGCCCGCCCCCGGCCCGATTCAGCAACTCTTACCGATACCTCGTAGGAGATTTAAGTAGAGCTTCACGGTTGTAGGGCCGAGACTACTCTCATGACCACGAGTACCCGCGGGCCCGCCCCTTTCGGCCGCACCCTCTGCGCCATGATCACGCCGTTCACCGAGGAGGGCGCCCTCGACCTGGACGGCGCCCAGCGGCTGGCCGCGCATCTGGTGGCGGAGGGCTGTGACGGCCTGGTCCTCAACGGCACCACCGGCGAGTCGCCGACCACCACGGACGAGGAGAAGGCGCGGCTGGTCGCGGCCGTGCGGGAGGCGGTCGGCGGCCGGGCCTCGCTGGTCGCGGGCGTGGGCACGTCCGACACCCGGCACACGGTGGAGCTGGCGCTGGCGGCCGGGAAGTCGGGCGCCGACGGTGTCCTGGTCGTGACGCCGTACTACAGCCGGCCCCCGCAGGAGGCCGTGGCCGCCCACTTCCTCCAGGTCGCCGACGCGAGCGACCTGCCGGTGATGCTCTACGACATCCCGGGCCGCACGGGCACCCGGATCGAACCGGACACGATGATCCGCCTCGCGGACCACCCGCGGATCGTCGCCGTCAAGGACTGCTCCTACGACTTCCTCGGCACCCTGAAGGTGCTTGAGCGCACGGAGTTGGCCTACTACGCGGGCTGCGACGAGCATGTACTCGCGCTGTACGCGGTCGGCGCGGCGGGCTGTGTGAGCACGGTCGCGAACGCCGTACCGGACCGGGTCGCGGCCATCCCGGCCGCGTTCGACGCCGGCGACACCGCCCGCGCGGCCGGACTCCAGCGGGCCCTGACCCCGCTGACCGAGGCGATGACGGGCGCGGGCCTGCCCGGCACGGTCACCGCGAAGGCCCTCCTCACCCGCCTCGGCCTGCCCGCGGGCCCGGTCCGCGCCCCCCTGCTGCCCGCCGACCGGAAGACGGCCGACGGGCTGCTGAGGACGTACCGCGCGCTCACGGCGAGCTGACGGTGACCGAGGGGGCGGCCGCGGGTCATGGCCGCCCGTGATCAGTTGTGGCTGTGCAGGATGTCGTTCAGGCCGCCCCAGACCGCGTTGTTCGGGCGGGCCTCGACCGTGCCGGTGACCGAGTTGCGGCGGAAGAGGATGTTCGAGGCGCCGTTCAGCTCGCGGGCCTTGACGATCTGCCCGTCGGGCATGGTGATGCGGGTGCCCGCGGTGATGTACAGGCCGGCCTCGACCACGCACTCGTCGCCGAGCGCGATGCCGACGCCCGCCTCGGCGCCGACCAGGCAGCGCTCGCCGATGGAGATGATCACGTTGCCGCCGCCCGAGAGGGTGCCCATGGTGGAGGCGCCGCCGCCGATGTCCGAGCCGTCGCCGACCACGACACCCGCGGAGATCCGGCCCTCGACCATGGAGGTGCCGAGGGTGCCGGCGTTGAAGTTGACGAAACCCTCGTGCATGACCGTGGTGCCCGCCGCGAGGTGCGCGCCGAGGCGGACCCGGTCGGCGTCGGCGATGCGCACGCCCTTCGGGGCGACGTAGTCCGTCATGCGCGGGAACTTGTCGATCGAGGTCACCTGGAGGTGCAGGCCCTCGGCGCGGGCGTTCAGGCGCACCTTCTCGATGTCGTCCACGGCGACCGGGCCGAGCGAGGTCCAGGCGACGTTGGCGAGGTGGCCGAAGATGCCGTCCAGGTTCTGGCCGTGCGGCTTGACCAGGCGGTGCGAGAGCAGGTGCAGGCGCAGGTAGACGTCGTGGGCGTCGATCGGCTTCTCGTCCAGCGAGGCGATGACCGTGCGGACCGCGACCACCTCGACGCCCCGGCGGGCGTCCGGGCCGGTCGCCGCGGTCGCGCCGCCGCCCAGCAGCTGGGCCGCCTGCTCGGCGGTCAGCCGCTCGGTGCCGGCCGGACCCGGCTCCTCGACCAGCTCGGGGGCCGGGAACCAGGTGTCGAGAACGGTGCCGTCGGAGGCGATCGTGGCGAGGCCGGCGGCGACGGCGCCGGTGGTACGGGTTGCAGACTCGGTCATGGGAGAAAACCTAACGTGGGCGGGGTGGTGAGGGCGAACCGCGTCTCACGTGCCGGGCGCGGGTTTCAGGGGATCAGCCGGGCCAGCGCGGCGCGGGCGTACTCCTCGTCGTAGGAGCCGCCCGTCAGCAGCACCTGGAGGCAGATGCCGTCCATCAGCGCGAGCAGGGCCCGCGCCGTGACCGGGTCGGTGCGGCGGGCCAGCAGGGCGGCCCCCCGCTCGGTCCACTCGGCGGCGACGGGACGCAGTGCGGGACGGCGCAGCGCGGCCAGGTACAGCTCGTACTCCAGTTCCACGCCGGTGCGCCCGCCCGCCAGCCACTGCCCGAGCGCCCGCGCGAGGTCCGCGGCGAGGTCCCCGTCGCCGCCCTCCGGCACCTGCTCGGCCAGCAGCCTGCCGAACCCCTCGTTCGCCTGCCGCAGCGCGGCCACCAGCAGTTCCTCAAGGGTGGCGAAGTGGTACGTCGTGGAGCCGAGCGGCACGTCCGCCTCGGCGGCGACCGTACGGTGGCTCAGCCCGGCGATGCCGTCCCGGCCGGCCACCCGGATCGCCGCGTCGATGATCCGCTGCCGGCGCCCGGGGTCGTGGCGGCGCGGCATCAGTGGGTCGCCCCGCCCAGGTTCAGCACGACCACTCCGCCGATGATCAGCACGATCCCGGCGACCTTGGCCGGGCCCAGCCCCTCGCCGAACAGCAGCAGACCGAGGACGGCGATGGTCGCGGTGCCCACGCCGGACCAGATCGCGTACGCCGTGCCGATCTGGACGGTCCTCAGCGTCCGCGCGAGCAGCGCGAACGAGACGAGGTACCCCACGGCGGTCACGAGCGAGGGCCAGAACCGGCTGAATCCCTCGCTGTACTTCATCGCCGTCGTGGCGGCGACCTCGGCGGCGATGGCGCCGGAGAGCAGCAGATACCCCATGTGTACGAGCGTACACAACGAGGTGGTTCCACTTCCGTGGAAACCGCTCGCAGCCCGTCCCGCCTCCACTACTGTGCGGGCCCGTGCTCGACAACACCCCCCGCATCCGAAGACTCGGGCCGGCCGCCGCGCTGGCGCTGGCGGCAGCCGTCGCCTGCGTGACCGTGACCGCCATGACCGACCGCCCGGCCGAGCCGAAGGCCACCGCACCGCCGACGCCGCCCGACAACGGCCCCGGCCTGCTCTCCTTCGCCTCCCCGTCCACCGCGCCGGCGCACACGCCGGCTCCCGCGCGAAGCCGCACCGTCTCGTCGCCGCCCCCGTCCTCCGCCCCCGAGTCCCCCGCCCGCTCCGCCGCCCGCCCGAAGCGCACGCCCGCCAAGTCGCCGACGCCCACGGCCGGTTCGTCCCGCCCGGCGGAGCACGGGACGTCCGTCCGCTCCCTCAGCCACCCCGGCCGCTACTGGCACGTCAGCGGCGGCCTGGTGAAGCTCGACCCCGTCACCTCGGCCGCGGACCGCCGCGCCGCCACCTTCACCCGGGTCAAGGGCCTTGCCGACGCCCGCTGTTGGTCCTTCACCACGGCCGGCGGCGGCTACCTCCGCCACCGCGACTTCCTGCTCCGCGCCGAACCCTCCGACGGCTCCCCTCTGTTCCGGCAGGACGCCACGTTCTGCCCCCGCCCCTCCGCCGTCACCGGCGCCGTCGTGCTGGAGTCGGTCAACTACCCCGGCCGCTTCCTGCGCCACCAGGACTTCCAGCTCCGGCTGGACCCGTACCGGAACACCGGCCTCTACCGGTCCGACTCGGCGTTCCTGCTGGTGGACGGGCTGGCCTGAGCACGCGAAAGGGGCCGTGGCACATGGCCACGGCCCCTGTCACGGGTGGTGTGTCAGACGTTGAACCCGAGCGCCCGGAGCTGCTCGCGGCCGTCGTCCGTGATCTTGTCGGGACCCCACGGCGGCATCCAGACCCAGTTGATGCGGAGTTCGTTGACGAGGCCGTCCGTGGCGGACTTGGCCTGGTCCTCGATGACGTCCGTCAGCGGGCAGGCCGCCGAGGTCAGGGTCATGTCGACCGTGGCCACGTTGGAGTCGTCGATGTGGATGCCGTAGATCAGGCCGAGGTTGACGACGTCGATGCCCAGCTCGGGGTCGACCACGTCCATCAGGGCCTCGCGGAGTTCTTCCTCCGAGACCGGCTTCATCTCTGCGGTGTCGGTCATGCCGTCTTCCTTTCGGCGTCGGCGCCACCCAGCGCCTGGGCCGTCGCGTCCTTCCACGCCATCCAGCTCAGGAGGGCGCACTTGACCCGCGCGGGGTACTTGGAGACACCGGCGAACGCGACCGCGTCCTCCAGCACCTCCTCCATCGCGTCGTCGGGCTCGATCTTGCCCTTGGACTGCATCAGCTCCAGGAAGGTCTCCTGGATCTTCCGCGCCTCGGCCAGGTCCTTGCCGACGAGGAGCTCGTTGAGCACGGAGGCGCTCGCCTGGCTGATCGAGCAGCCCTGGCCCTCGTACGAGACGTCCTCGATCGTCGTGCCGTCGTACTTCACGCGCAGGGTGATCTCGTCGCCGCAGGTCGGGTTCACATGGTGCACCTCGGCGTCGCCATCCCTCAGACCACGCCCGTGCGGGTTCTTGTAGTGGTCCAGGATGACGTCCTGGTACATCGAGTCCAACTTCACGAAGACGCCTCTCAGCCGAAGAAGTTCCGTACGTGCTCCAGGCCGTCGACCAGAGCGTCGATCTCGGCCGGCGAGGAGTACAGATAGAACGACGCTCGCGTGGTCGCAGGAATTCCGTAGCGCAGGCAGACCGGTCGGGCGCAGTGGTGGCCGACCCGGACCGCGATGCCCTGCTCGTCCAGGACCTGGCCCACGTCGTGCGGGTGGATGTCCCCGAGCGTGAAGGAGATCGCCGCCCCGCGGTCCTCGGCCGTCGTCGGACCGATGATCCTCAGGTCGGGAACCTCCGCCAGGCGCCGCACCGCGTACTCCGTCAGCGCGTGCTCATGGGCGAGGATCTTGTCCATGCCGATCGACTGGAGGTAGTCGATCGCCGCACCGAGACCGACCGCCTGGGCGATCGGGGGCGTGCCCGCCTCGAACTTGTGCGGGGCGGGGGCGTACGTCGAGGAGTGCATCGAGACGGTCTCGATCATCTCGCCGCCGCCGAGGAACGGAGGCAGGTCCTCCAGCAGCTCCTGGCGGCCCCACAGGACGCCGATGCCGGTCGGGCCGCACATCTTGTGGCCGGTGAAGGCCACGAAGTCGGCCTGGAGGGCCTGCACGTCCAGCGGCATGTGCGGGGCGGCCTGGGAGGCGTCGATGCAGACGAGCGCGCCGACCTCCTGGGCGCGGCGGATTATCGTCTCGACCGGGTTGACCGTGCCGAGGATGTTGGAGACCAGCACGAAGGAGACGATCTTCGTCTTCTCGGTGATGACCTCGTCGATGTTCGACAGGTCGAGACGGCCGTCGTCCGTGAGGCCGAACCACTTCAGCTTCGCGCCCGTGCGCTGCGCGAGCAGCTGCCACGGCACGATGTTGGAGTGGTGCTCCATCTCGGTGATGACGATCTCGGTCTCGTGGTCCACCCGGTAGGGCTCGTCGGCCCAGCCCAGCATGTTCGCCACGAGGTTGAGCGACTCGGAGGCGTTCTTGGTGAAGATCACCTCGTCGCGGCTCGGAGCGTTGACGAACGCGGCGACCTTGTCGCGCGCTCCCTCGTACAGCGCCGTGGCCTCCTCGGCGAGCACATGCACACCGCGGTGGACGTTGGCGTTGTAGCGCTCGTAGTACTCGCTCAGGGCGTCCAGTACCTGGCGCGGCTTCTGCGAGGTCGCCGCGTTGTCCAGGTACACGAGCTTCTTGCCGTCGTGGACGACTCGGTCCAGGACGGGGAAGTCCTTGCGGATCGCCTCGGTGTCGAGGAGGCCCGGCAGCTGTGTCACGCGGATGCGCCACCCTTCACGTATGCCTCGTAGCCCTCGTTCTCCAGCTTGTCCGCGAGCTCGGGGCCGCCGGACTCGACGATGCGGCCGCCGGCGAACACGTGGACGTGGTCGGGCTTGATGTAGCGCAGGATGCGCGTGTAGTGCGTGATCAGCAGGGTGCCGACCTCGCCGGACTCGCGGACGCGGTTGACGCCCTCGGAGACGATGCGCAGCGCGTCGACGTCCAGGCCGGAGTCGGTCTCGTCCAGGATCGCGACCTTCGGCTTGAGCAGCTCGAGCTGGAGGATCTCGTGGCGCTTCTTCTCACCGCCGGAGAAGCCCTCGTTGACGTTGCGCTCGGCGAAGGACGGGTCCATGTTGAGGCGCTCCATGGCCTCCTTGACCTCCTTCACCCAGGTGCGCAGCTTGGGGGCCTCGCCGCGGATGGCGGTGGCGGAGGTGCGCAGGAAGTTGGAGACCGAGACGCCGGGGACCTCGACCGGGTACTGCATCGCCAGGAACAGGCCCGCGCGGGCGCGCTCGTCGACGGACATCTCCAGGACGTCCTCGCCGCCCAGGGTGACGGTGCCGCCGGTGATCGTGTACTTCGGGTGACCCGCGAGGGAGTAGGCGAGGGTCGACTTGCCGGAGCCGTTGGGGCCCATGATGGCGTGCGTCTCGCCCTGCTTCACGGTGAGGTCGACGCCCTTGAGGATCTCCTTCGTGGCGTTGTCGGCCTCGACGGTGACGTGCAGGTCTCGGATTTCAAGCGTTGCCATGGGTGCCTCAGGACTCCTGGGTGAGGGAGACGAGAACGTCGTCCCCTTCGATCTTTACGGGGTATACGGGGACGGGGCGCGTCGCGGGGAGACCGGACGGCTTGCCGGTGCGCAGGTCGAAGGAGGAGCCGTGCAGCCAGCACTCGATCTGGCAGTCCTCCACCTCGCCCTCGGAGAGGGAGACGTTCGCGTGGGAGCAGATGTCGTGGATCGCGAACACCTCGCCCTCGGTCTTCACGACCGAGACGGGCGTGCCGTCGAGTTCCACCCGCTTCGGGGTGTCCTCCTCCAGCTCGCTGAGCCCACAGGCGCGTACGAACGACGTCATGCGACCGAAGCCTCCAGCTCTTCCTCGATCTTGGCGAGCAGGCGCTCCTCGATGTCGGCGACACCGATCTGCTGGACCAGCTCGGCGAAGAAGCCGCGGACCACCAGGCGGCGGGCCTCGTGCTCCGGGATGCCGCGGGCCATCAGGTAGAAGAGCTGCTCGTCGTCGAAGCGGCCGGTGGCGGAGGCGTGTCCGGCGCCGACGATCTCGCCGGTCTCGATCTCCAGGTTCGGCACCGAGTCGACGCGCGAGCCGTCCGTGAGGACGAGGTTGCGGTTCATCTCGTAGGTGTCCGTGCCCTCGGCCTTGGCCTCGATGAGCACGTCACCGATCCAGACCGCGTGCGCGTCGTCGCCCTGGAGGGCGCCCTTGTAGACGACGTTCGACTTGCAGTGCGGGGTGTTGTGGGTGACCAGCAGGCGGTGCTCCTGGTGCTGCCCGGCGTCGGTGAAGTACAGGCCGAACAGTTCGGCCTCGCCGCCGGGGCCGGCGTACTCCACGCGCGGGTGCAGGCGGACCACGTCACCGCCGAAGGTCACGACCACGGACTTGAAGGAGGCGTCCCGGCCGACCAGCGCGTTGTGCTGGGCGACGTGGACGGCCTTGTCGTCCCAGTCCTGGACGGAGACGACGGTCAGCTTGGCACCGTCCCCGAGGACGAAGTCGACGTTCGCGGCGAGCACCGCGTCACCGCTGTGGTCGATGACCACGACGGCCTCGGCGAAGGCGCCCAGCTCGATCACCTGGTGGCCGAAGGCGGTGCCGCCCTGGCCGTGCACGGCGATGCGGACCGGCTCGGTGAGGACGGTCTCCTTGGGGACGGTCACGACCGAGGCCTTCTCGAAGGCGGAGTACGCCTGGGCGGCGACGCGGTCCACCGGGGTGCCCGCCTTGCCGAGGCGCGCGTCGTCGCGGCCCACGGTCTCGACGGTGACGCCCTCGGGGGCCTGGACGTCGACCTTCACGCCGTCGCCGTTCGCGACGGCGGTGCCGTCGTGCAGGCCGCGCAGCCGCTCCAGCGGGGTGAACCGCCACTCCTCCTCACGGCCGTGCGGGACCGGGAAGTCCGCGACGTCGAAGGACGGGGGCGCGCTCATGCGCGAGACGACGGTCGACTCCGCGGCGACCGCGATCGAGCCGGCGGTGGTGGAACCCACCGGGATATTCTGGGCCTCAGCCATGGCTGTCGTAATGCTCGCTTTCTTACGTGTGGGCTTGACGGGGAGTGCGGTGCGGCTGTTAACCGACCGCGCCCTCCATCTGCAGCTCGATCAGCCGGTTGAGCTCCAGCGCGTACTCCATGGGCAGCTCCTTGGCGATCGGCTCGACGAAGCCGCGCACGATCATCGCCATGGCCTCGTCCTCGGAGAGGCCGCGGCTCATCAGGTAGAAGAGCTGGTCCTCGGAGACCTTGGAGACGGTGGCCTCGTGGCCCATGGACACGTCGTCCTCGCGGACGTCGACGTAGGGGTACGTGTCCGACCGGGAGATGGTGTCGACCAGCAGCGCGTCGCACAGCACGTTCGACTTCGACCCGGCGGCGCCCTCGCCGATCTCGATCAGACCGCGGTAGGACGTACGGCCGCCACCGCGCGCCACCGACTTGGAGACGATGTTGGACGAGGTGTTCGGCGCCATGTGGACCATCTTGGCGCCCGCGTCCTGGTGCTGGCCCTCGCCCGCGAAGGCGATGGACAGGGTCTCGCCCTTGGCGTGCTCGCCCATCAGGTAGACGGCCGGGTACTTCATCGTCACCTTGGAGCCGATGTTGCCGTCGATCCACTCCATGGTCGCGCCCTCGTAGGCCACGGCGCGCTTGGTGACCAGGTTGTAGACGTTGTTCGACCAGTTCTGGATGGTCGTGTAACGGCAGCGGGCGTTCTTCTTGACGATGATCTCGACCACCGCTGAGTGCAGCGAGTCCGACTTGTAGATCGGCGCGGTGCAGCCCTCGACGTAGTGGACGTAGGCACCCTCGTCGACGATGATCAGGGTCCGCTCGAACTGGCCCATGTTCTCCGTGTTGATGCGGAAGTAGGCCTGGAGCGGGATCTCGACGTGCACGCCCTTCGGCACGTAGATGAAGGAGCCGCCGGACCACACGGCGGTGTTCAGCGCGGCGAACTTGTTGTCGCCGGCCGGGATGACCGTGCCGAAGTACTCCTTGAAGAGCTCGGGGTGCTCCTTCAGGGCGGTGTCGGTGTCGAGGAAGATGACGCCCTGCTCCTCCAGGTCCTCGCGGATCTGGTGGTAGACGACCTCGGACTCGTACTGGGCGGCGACACCGGCGACGAGGCGCTGCTTCTCGGCCTCCGGGATGCCCAGCTTGTCGTAGGTGTTCTTGATGTCCTCGGGCAGGTCCTCCCAGGACTCCGCCTGCTTCTCCGTGGAGCGCACGAAGTACTTGATGTTGTCGAAGTCGATGCCCGAGAGGTCGGAGCCCCAGTTCGGCATCGGCTTCTTCTCGAAGAGCTTCAGGCCCTTCAAGCGCAGCTTGGTCATCCACTCCGGCTCGGACTTCTTGCCCGAGATGTCGCGGACGACGTCCTCGTTAAGGCCGCGCCTGGCGGAGGCACCGGCCACGTCGGAGTCGGCCCAGCCGTATTCGTACTTGCCCAGGCCCTCCAGCTCAGGGTGGGCAGTCTCCGTGGGGAGAGTCATGCGGGGTTCCTCCCGGCCGTGCTTGCAGGTGCGTCAGTGGAAATCTTGGGGATGAACGTCGTGCAGACGCCGTCGCCGTGCGCGATGGTCGCCAGTCGCTGGACGTGGGTGCCCAGCAGCTCGGCGAAGATCTCCGTCTCCGCCTCGCACAGCTGCGGGAACTGTTCCGCGACGTGGGCGACCGGGCAGTGGTGCTGGCAGAGCTGCTCGCCGACCGGTGCGCTGCGCGCCGTAGCAGCGTACCCGTCGGCGCTCAGGGCCCTGGCCAGCGCTTCGGCGCGTTTGTCCGGTGTCACGGCCTCGATCGCCTCGCGGTACGCGCCCGCCTGGGCTGCGATCCGGGCGCGGGCGAAGGCGGCGACCGCCTCGGGGCCGCCCCCCTGCTCGGCGATCCAGCGCAGCGCGTCCGCGGCGAGCTTGTCGTACGACTGGTCGAAGGCGTCCCGGCCGCAGTCGGTGAGCGCGAAGACCTTCGCGGGGCGGCCGCGCGTGCGCGTGCCGTACACACGCTGCTCGCGGGCCTCCACGACGTCGTCGGCGACCAGCGCGTCAAGGTGACGCCGGACGGCCGCCTGGGTCAGCCCCAGCCGGCCGGCGAGTTCGGCGACGGTCGACGGCCCGTGGTCCAGGATGGAGCGCGCGACCCGGTTGCGCGTCGAGCGCTCACCGGTCGCTAGCTCCTCCTGAGGGGCCCCCGTGGGGGTCTCCCGAGCCTCGCCGACGTTTTTCACAACGCCATTGTTGCGTAATTCCGCGGAGCCTGACAAGCGGCGTCCGGATCACCGGCGGTGCCCTGCGTCACTTAGGCATACCTAAGACGACCTGCGGAAACGATCACCCGGTCGGTCGCCCCCGGTCGCCGGCCAGGGCAATTCGGTGGCGCTCCGCGCGCCCGTCCGGGAGACTCCCGGACCATGCCCACACCCCCTCCGACCGGCCCTCTTGTCACACGCGACGACCTCGCCGCCCAGCTGCGCCTGCTCGGCGTCGAGACCGGTGAGACCCTTCTGGTGCACTCCTCGCTCAGCTCCCTCGGCTGGGTCAACGGAGGCGCGGTCGCGGTCGTCCGAGGGCTCCTGGACGCGCTCGGCCCCTCGGGCACGCTCGTCGTCCCCACCCAGACGGGCGGCCACTCCGACCCGGCCGTCTGGGCGAACCCTCCCGTTCCCGAGGAGTGGTGGGACCGCGTCCGCGCCACCATGCCGCCGTACGACCCGCTGATCACCCCGTCCCTCGGGGTCGGCGTCGTCCCGGAGACCGTGCGCACCTGGCCGGGCGCCCGGCGCAGCGCCCACCCGCAGACCTCCTTCGCCGCCCTCGGCCCCCGCGCGCGGGAGATCACCGACGGCCACGCCCCCGACTGCCGGCTCGGCGAGCGGAGCCCCCTCGCCCGGCTGGAGGAGCTGGGCGCCCGGGTGCTGCTGCTGGGCGCGGGCTACGACTCCTGCACCGCCTTCCACCTCGCCGAGTACCGGATACCCGCGCCCCGCGTGCGGGTCGGCCGGCCCGCTCCCGGCGGCGGCTGGGAGACGGTGACCGAGGTCTCGATCACCTCCGACCGGTTCGACGAGCTGGGGCACGACTTCGAGCGGGACCGGCCGGTCGTCCGGGGACGGGTGGGTGCGGCGGACGTCCGGCTGTTCCCGGTGGCGGACGCCGTGGCCTACGCCGAGCGGTGGCTGCCCCTGCACCGGCCCCGTGAGGAGGACTTCCACCACCCCCGCGCCTGAGGGCCGGACGGCGTACCTAGACTCTGGACCCATGCGAAGTGAGCCGGTGGTCCAGGTCCAGGCCTTGGTGAAGCGGTACGGCACGAAGACCGCGGTGGACGGCCTCGACCTGGTCGCCCAGCCGGGCGTGACCGCCGTACTCGGGCCCAACGGGGCCGGGAAGACGACCACGGTCGAGACCTGCGAGGGGTACCGGAAGCCGGATTCCGGCACGGTGCGCGTCCTGGGCCTCGACCCGGTACGGCAGTCCGCCGAGCTGCGCCCCCGCATCGGCGTGATGCTCCAGTCCGGAGGCGTGTACTCCGGTGCCCGGGCGGAGGAGATGCTGCGCCACATGGCGAAGCTGCACGCCCACCCGCTGGACGTCGACGCCCTCGTCGAACGCCTCGGGCTCGGCTCCTGCGGCCGGACCGGCTACCGCCGGCTCTCCGGCGGCCAGCAGCAGCGGCTGGCGCTCGCGATGGCCGTCGTGGGCCGCCCGGAGCTGGTGTTCCTGGACGAGCCGACCGCCGGGCTCGACCCGCAGGCCCGCCGCGCCACCTGGGACCTGGTGAGGGACCTGCGCGCCGACGGCGTCTCGGTGATCCTCACCACGCACCACATGGACGAGGCCGAGCAGCTCGCCGACGACGTCGCGATCATCGACGGCGGACGGGTCATCGCCCAGGGCTCGCCGGAGGAGCTGTGCAGGGGCGGCGCCGAGAACACCCTGCGCTTCACCGGCCGGCCCGGCCTCGACGTCGGTTCCCTGCTCAAGGCGCTGCCGGCCGACTGCACGGCCGCCGAGCTGACCCCGGGCTCCTACCGGGTCGTCGGCAAGGTCGATCCCCAGCTGCTGGCCACGGTGACGTCCTGGTGCGCCCAGCACGGGGTGATGCCCGACCGGATCTCGGTGGAGCGGCACACGCTGGAGGACGTCTTCCTGGAGCTGACCGGCAAGGAGCTGCGCTCATGACCACGGCGGGTACGTACACCCCGAAGCCCGGAGCCGCCCCGCTCCCCCGCATGATCGCGGCGCAGGCGGCGCTGGAGACGAAGATGCTGCTGCGCAACGGCGAGCAGCTGCTGCTGACGGTCGTCATCCCCACCCTGCTGCTGGTGCTCTTCAGCTCGGTGGACATCGTGGACACCGGCAAGGGCGAGGCCGTCGACTTCCTCACCCCCGGCGTCCTGGCCCTGGCCGTGATGTCGACGGCGTTCACCGGCCAGGCCATCGCCACCGGCTTCGAGCGCCGCTACGGCGTCCTGAAGCGGCTCGCCTCCTCGCCGCTGCCCCGCTGGGCCCTGATGACCGCGAAGACGGCGTCCGTGCTGGTCACCGAGGTCCTCCAGGTCGCCCTGCTGACCGTCATCGCCTTCGCGCTGGGCTGGTCCCCGCACGGCGGCCCGGCCGCCGTCCTGCTGCTGCTCGTCGTCGGCACCGCCGCCTTCTCCGGGCTGGGCCTGCTGATGGCGGGCACGCTCAAGGCGGAGGCGACGCTGGCCGCCGCCAACCTGGTCTTCCTGCTGCTGCTCGTCGGCGGCGGGGTCATCGTGCCGCTGGACAAATTCGGCTCGACGGGTGAACAGGTCCTCGGCCTGCTGCCGATCTCCGCCCTGTCGGACGGCCTGCGGGACGTCCTCCAGCACGGCGCCGGCATGCCCTGGGGCGACCTGGGGATTCTCGCCGTCTGGGCGGTCGCCGGCCTCGCCGCGGCCGGCACGTTCTTCCGCTGGGAGTGACCGATCCCGCACGCGCCGGGGCGGACCCTCGTGAACGCGTGCACAAGCGGCGGCCTACCATGGTGCGCGTGCCAAAGCTGAACCGCGCCGACGCCGAAGCCGCCCTGCGCAACCCGCTCGCCTTCATCGCCGACCGCTGGACCCCGGACCCCCGGACCGTCCGGCGGGCGGCGCTCGCCGCGCTCGTGATGTCGGTGGTCATCGTCGTGACCGGCGGCGCCGTCCGCCTGACCGGCTCGGGCCTCGGCTGCCCGACCTGGCCCACCTGCACCGACGACTCCCTGACCACCACCCGGGCCATGGGCTTCCACGGGGTCATCGAGTTCGGCAACCGCATGCTGACGTACGTGCTGTGCGCGGCCGTCGGCTGGGCGATCGTCGCCGCCCGGGCCCACAAGCCCCGGCGGCGCGACCTGACCCGGCTGGGCTGGGCCCAGTTCTGGGTGGTCATGGGCAACGCCGTCCTCGGCGGCATCGTCGTCCTGGTCGGCCTCAACCCGTACACCGTCGCCGCGCACTTCCTGCTCTCCACCGCCCTGATCGCCATCGCCACGGTGATGTGGCAGCGCACCCGGGAGGGCGACGCGGCGCCGCGTCCGCTCGTCGGCAAGGCGGTGCAGCAGCTGGTGTGGTTCCTGGTGCTGGCGTCCGTGCTTCTCATCGCGGCCGGCACGGTGGTGACCGGAGCCGGGCCGCACGCCGGCGACTCCAGCGAGGTCGACCGCATCCCGATCGACTGGGAGACGGTCGCCAAGCTGCACGCGGTGCTCGCGTGGATCGTGGTGACGCTGACGTTCGCCCTGTGGTTCGTCCTGAAGGCGGTCGACGCGCCGCAGAGCCCCCTGGCCCGGACCCGCGAGCTGTTCGTCGTGCTGCTGGCCCAGGGCGTGATCGGTTACGTGCAGTACTTCACGCACCTGCCCGAGGTCCTGGTCGCCCTGCACATGCTCGGCTCGTGCCTGATCTGGATCGCCGTCCTGCGGGTCCTGCTGTCGCTGCGCGAGCGCCCGGAGGCCGCCCTGGACCTGCCGGGTCCGGCGGCCGAGGTGCCGGTGGGCACCCGCGCGTGAGTCATCCGTACGCGGCGACGAGGGCATCGATCGCCGGCCCCAGGTAGGCACGGGTCAGCCCGGCCCGGCGGGTGGGCCAGTCGGCCGGGGCGGGGGCCGGGGCCGGGGTGGCGTAGCGGCGGTGGGTGATGTCCTCGACGACCTCCGCCGGAGCACCCAGCGCCGCGAGCTCCGCCAGGGCCTCCCGCTTGGAGATCAGCCGGCCCTCGCGCAGGGTCACGGTCGCCCGGGCGAAGGTCAGCAGGCCCAGGTCGACCCAGATGTCCTGCCGCCACAGCCGGGCCTTGTCCACCGCCGGCCGCCAGAAGTCGCGCTGGTCGCGCACGACGAAGCCGGCCAGCTGCCGGTCCGGCACCGGCGGGAGCAGCGCTGCCGGGGCCTCGCCGTACAGCACGCGTCCGAAGGCGTGCAGTTCGCGCCGGGTGACGGGGGTGACCGGGCGGCGCATCACCCGTTCGTGTGCCCAGGTGAGGTGTGAGCGGTCCGCGTCGTGCAGGGTGGCCGGTGTGAGGTAGCTGCAATGGAGCTTCGCCGCGAGGGGTTCCCGGCGCCGCCCGCGGTGCAGCGCCACGAGGCGTCGTACCGTCCCCAGGGTCAGCGGGCCCGGCAGGACGGCGATCAGGTCGAGGTCGCTGCGGCCCTCCTGGTAGTCGCCGCCGGCCAGTGAGCCGTGCGCCCAGACGGCGCGGGGCCCAAGGGGCAGCAGGTCGTGCAGGAACCCGTCGAGCAAGGACTCGGTCGTCATCCGCTCAGTCTGGACGGCTCACCCCAGCCCGTACACCCGGCGCGCGTTGTCCGCCGCGATCATCCTCGCCACCCGCTGGGCGTCCTCCAGGGACCAGGCGCCGTCGGCGACCCAGTGGCCCAGCACGCGGCCCAGCGCCTCCCGGAAGAGGCGGGCGCCGACGACGTGCAGTTCCGGCAGGCCCCGCGCGCCGGTGGAGAAGAGGATCTTGCCGAAGGGGGCCAGTTCCAGGATCTCGGCGAGGACCGTGGCCGCCCGGGCGCCGGTGCGGACCAGCGCGGCGCCGGAGTCGGCGTAGACGTGCGGGAAGACACCGGCCAGGTGGGCGGCGTGCCGGTGGTAGGGGTAGCCGTGCAGCAGGATCAGGTCGGTGCCGAGGCCGGCGGTGGCCCGGACGAAGTCGGTGAGCAGCACCGGGTCCGTGCGGTCGATGCGGGAGCCGGGCTCGCCGAGGCCCGCGTGCAGTTGCAGGGGCAGGCCCGAGGCTACGGCGATCCACAGCAGGTGCCGGAGCAGGACGGGGTCGCTGAGCGCGCCGCCGACGCGCCGTCCGGCCAGCCAGCGGCCCGCCGCGCCGCGCACCTCCCCCGGTCCCGGCGGCTCGGGCGCGAGGGCCAGGCCGTGCCGGAGGCCCGCGACGGAGGTGAAGGCGACGGCGGTGGCCGCGGCTCCGTGCACCGACTCGGCGAGGTTGGCGAGGAAGGAGTCGACGGTGCCGGAGGTGTCGGCGACCTGCTCCGCGAGCGGTTCGAGCCGGATGACCTCGCGGGCCTGGGCCGCCGCGGCCGAGGCCAGTTCGGCGGGGCCGGTGAGGTCGCCGGGCAGTCCCGTGTCGACCAGGTACGTCGTGATGCCGCTGCCGCGCAGCAGCCTGCGGCCCGACTCCAGGACGCCCAGTTCGCGGCGCCGGGCCAGGTAGCGGGCGGGCGGGCAGTGCGGTTCGAGGCCGAGCAGGGGCGGGCACCAGCGCCGTACGGCGAAGCCGGTCTGGGTGTCGAAGAGGGTGGTGCCCGGGGCCGGGGGTCCCTCGGTGCGGGCCAGCTGGGCCTCGAAGGTGCCGAGGCCCAGTTCCGTCCGCAGCACGCCGTGGCAGTACTGGTCCACGAGGGACGGCGTTTCGATCATTCCGGCTCCCCGTGGGACGTGGGCGCTGTGCTGCCTTACACGTCCTAACGGGTGGGCGGGGGTTCAGGTGGCGGCGGGCGGCCCGGAGGAACCCGGCACCGCGTCCGTGCGCGGCTCCCCACGGGCGCCGCCCGCCCTAGGGCCTGTCTGACAATTCGCGTCTGCCGCGCGACGCCATGCACGCACTCTCGCCGCACCGGCCCCAGACCCAAGTACGTCCAGTACGAGG